>JAWHFN010000047.1:0-11013 GCA_032565555.1 Streptococcus mitis
TAAATCAATGACAGATTTTTCCGTAATAGATGGGAGAATCTATTTTTTTAGTTATGCTAGATGTGGGCTCTGAAATAGTAAGATATAGTGTATTGAAATAAGATATGAACAAAGAAATTAGGAAAGTCAAATTATAGTTAAATGAAATAAAAACTGAACAAATTGATTGCGGAATTCAAACTAATTTCTAACAATATTTTAGAAAACTCGGTGGACTATTCCAGATTCAATCTACTATAATTTCTAGAAATTTTTTAGAATCCGCAGTGTGCTATTTTAGATTCAATAAATTGTGCTTTTAGAAATAAAAAAAGAGCATTTCCGCCCTTTTTCTCCTGTTCAATCTTATTTTGTTGCTTCTTTCTTTTGGAAAGTGGTTTGGTAATTTACTTTAATCGTTACGGTCATGTGAGAGTCCTCGTTTCTTTTTGATGACTCTAGTATAAGGGTCAAACCTGAAAGCTAGCTTAAGATTTTCTTAGAGAAAACTTAATCTAAATGTTCTTTCTTTTCCAGATGAAGGGCAATCATGCGCCATTCTGGATCCTCTTGCCAACCTTCGATAGAACTAATGTAGCTAGCAACCTTTCTGGCTTCTTCTAAAATCGGAAAATCTTCGATAATATCAGCTACTTGGAACTCTGGAAGACCTGACTGTCTGGTTCCAAAAATTTCACCTGAACCACGCATTTTCAAATCTTCCTCCGCAAGGACAAATCCATTGGTCGTTTCTGTCATGATGCGCATGCGGTCTTTCCCAGAATCCGTCTTGGGATTAGCAACGAGAACTGCATAAGACTGCTTATCTCCCCGACCGACACGACCTCTAAGCTGATGAAGCTGGCTGAGCCCGAAGCGATCAGCATCCATGATGATCATAACTGTCGCATTTGGAACATTAACCCCAACCTCGATAACCGTTGTCGAAACTAGAATATCCGTTTTTTGCTCTTTGAACTCCTGCATAATCTGGTCTTTTTCGTCACTCTTCATCTTACCATGTAGAAGAGCTACCTCTGCCTTGCCTGCAAAATGAGCAGTCAACTCCTCAGATAAAGCAATAGCATTTTTCAAATCCAGAGCTTCTGATTCTTCAATCAAGGGAGAGATGACATAGGCTTGTGAACCTTTTTGAATTTCCCCCTCTAACCAAGTCAAGACCTGAGGCAGTTGCTCATGCTTGATCCAGCGTGTCACAATAGGCTTCCGCCCTGCTGGCATCTGGTCGATAATGGAAACATCCATATCGCCAAAGGCTGTGATAGCCAGCGTCCGTGGAATAGGAGTCGCTGTCATCATGAGAACATCTGGATTGTCGCCTTTTTCCCTTAGAATACGCCTTTGCCCCACACCAAAACGGTGCTGCTCATCGATAATAATCAAACCAAGGCGATCATAATCCACTCCATCCTGTATCAGAGCATGGGTTCCAATAATCAAATCAGCCTCACCCTTAGCAATGGTCTCCAAAACTTCTCTCTTTTCTGCAGCTTTCAAGGAACCTGTCAAAAGAGCCAGTTTTAGGGCTGGGAAGAGGTTCTGTAAACTCTCAAAGTGTTGCTCTGCAAGGATTTCTGTTGGCACCATGAGAGCAGCCTGGTAGCCAGCTGTCACCGCCGCAAACATGGCCAAGCCAGCGACTACCGTTTTTCCGCTCCCCACATCTCCTTGTAGGAGACGATTCATGTGGTGGTCCGACTTCATATCGGTTAAAATTTCCTGCAAACTCTTTTCCTGAGCTTGAGTCAAGGCAAAAGGCAGACTTTCTTTAACAGCCGCAACTTTTTCCTGAGACCAATTCAGAACCAGACCACTTCCCTGAACTCTATTTTCAGACTTAAGCGTCTGCAATTGCATTTGGAAATAAAAGAGTTCCTCAAACTTGATACGGCGAAGGGCCTGCTTGTATTCTGCCAAATCCTTGGGGAAATGCATAGCACGAACGGCCTGACAACGGGACATGAGTTTGTATTTGTCCAGCAAAGACTGGGGAAGATTTTCCTCAATCAAGAGGTCCATTCCCTGATCAAAGGCCATTTTGATGACCTTAACCAAACTGGCCTGACTGATTCCTTGAGCCAGACGATAAACAGGTTGGAGGTCATCTTCCACCTGAGCTAGGACCTTCATCCCTGTCAGACTAGCCTTGGCGCGGTCCCATTTTCCAAATACTGCCAGGGTTGCTCCCAACTCTATCTTATCCGCTAGATAGGGCTGGTTAAAGAAATTCACCGCAAAAACAACTTCTCCCTGCTTAAGACTAAAACGCAGGCGATTGCGCTTGAAACCATAATACTGGACACTAGCAGGAGTCACGACTTGACCAGAAAGAACCGCCTTCTCACCGTCTTCTAGCTCCAGCACCTGCTTGGTTTTGAAGTCTTCATAACGGAAAGGAAAGTAGAGCAAGAGGTCTTGCAAGTTTTCAATTCCTAGTTTGGCGTACTTCTCTGCTGACTTTGGTCCCACACCAGGTAAGACATGCAAGGGTTGATGTAGATTCATGCTCCACTCCTTTCTTTTCTAATAATATTCTCTCGGAATACGGTCGCTGAGAAGACAAACCACCTCATAGTTAATAGTGCCGCGGTAGGTCGCTACCTGAGTAGCTGTGATTTCCTTGTCCCCGTTGGAACCAATCAAGGTCACCTTTGTTCCTAGCGGATAAAGCTTAGACAGACGAATGGTGATTTGGTCCATCGAAACTCGTCCAACAATTGGGCAAGTTTGGCCATCTACCAAGACAGTGAAATTCTGCATGTCTCGTGTCCAACCATCCGCATAGCCAATTGGTATCGTCGCGATGACTTGCTCACTATCCGCTTGATATGTCGCTCCGTAGCCCATGCAAGCTCCAGCTGGAACTGTCTTAACGTGAACCAGAGCAGATTCCAAGGTCAAGGCTGGTTTCAAGTCATAGGGTAAGTCCAAAACCTCTCCACTTGGATTGAGACCATACATGGCATCTCCCATACGAACCGCGTTAAAAATAGTCTCTGCATGCCAAAGAGTCGTTGCAGAATTGCTGGCATGTATCAGCTCTGGGACTTCCTTCATACTGGCCAAAATAGCTTTAAACCGTTCTAACTGTTCATTAAAGTAGGCATCTGATTCCTCATCTGCAGTAGCAAAGTGGGTAAAAATTCCTTCAACACGAGCACCATGTTGTTGGAGCAAATCTTGAGCCTGCTCAGCCTCACAAGCCTCTCGAAAACCAATCCGTCCCATTCCTGAATCAATCTTGAGGTGGACTGTCAATCCAGTTAGGTCCACTTCCTTATCTAAGAGTGCTTGAATCCACTCCAGCCCAGCCACTGTCAAGGTGATGTCGTATTCTTTAGCAAGAGAAACAGCTTCGATTTCAGAAACTCCTAAAATGAGGATTCGTTTGCTGAGTCCAGCCTGTCTGAGTTCAATGGCTTCATCAATATTCGAAACGCAAAAGCCATCAACATCATCTTGAATCGCCTTGGCAACGGCAACAGCCCCATGACCATAGGCATTAGCCTTGACTACTGCAAATTTGAGCGTTCCTTGAGGGATATGAGCCCCCATTTGCTGAATATTTTGTCGAATAGCTCCCATATGAATCAGAGCCTTGGTTGGTCTATGTGGACTAGCTTTCATGATTTTCCTCCAAAATGACACTGGCTGTCACAAAGTGATCGGTGTGGCTGATAGACAGCCAAATCTTTCCTGAAAATGGTGACTGACTAAAATAAGGCGCCCCGCGTTCATTGTTCAAAACTTCTAAATCCTGAAAACCGAGCTTGCCAATACCAGTTCCCATGGCCTTGGAAAAAGCCTCCTTAGCCGACCAGCGACCAGCTAAAAATTCTATTTGCCTGCGCCCTTTAAGACTGTTAAACCGTTCCATTTCCTTAGCTGTCAGCACGCGCTTAGCAAAACCTTCATGTCGTGTAACTGCGCTTTCTATCGAAGCTAATTCTTCGATGTCAATTCCATGTCCAACTATCATTCTCATCAAAAGGAGTTGAGATTCCCCAACTCCATCCTTTTCACTTATTTTGTCAAGGTAGCATAGATTTCTTCTACCAAGGCCTCTGTATTTTCCCAACCTAAGCAAGGGTCGGTAATAGAGCAACCAAAGACCTCTGGTTGGTTTTGACGACCATCTGCTAGGTAAGATTCAATCATAAAGCCTCGAACTGTCTTTTTGATTTTCTCATTCCAATCACGATTTTGCAAGGTCTGGCGAACAATCCGAATTTGCTCCATATATTGCTTGCCTGAATTATCATGGTTGGTGTCGATGAGGATAAAAGGATTTTCAAGTCCCATGGCTTCATAGCGCTCAATGGCATTTAGCAAGGTTTCATAGTAAAAGTTAGGCTCATTTTTCCCATATTCATTAACTGCTCCACGAAGGATGACGTGGGCCAAGGGATTTCCTGAAGTCTCAACTTCTTGACCATGGAAGAGGAAGGTCTGTTTGTTCTGAGCGGCATAGATACCGTTAAACATGACCCCAAGATTTCCTGAGGTTGGATTTTTCATCCCCACTGGTGCATCAATTCCTGAAGCCACAAAGCGGTGTTCTTGGTCTTCCACAGAACGAGCCCCAACAGCATGGTAGCTGACCAAATCATCTACCAAGACCAGATTTGATGGATAAAGCATCTCATCTGCCGTTGTCAAACCTGTCTCTGTAATCACGCGGTAGTGCAACTGGCGCACAGCCTGCAAACCGTTAATCAGGCTTGGAGCCTTAGAAGTATCTGGTTGGTGAACCAAACCTTTATAGCCGTCTCCGTTGGTACGAGGTTTAGCTGTATAAACACGCATAACCATGAAAATCTTGTCCGCCACCTTCTTTTGCAAGGCGGATAAACGGCGGGCATATTCCAAGACAGCCTCTTCATTGTCAGAAGAGCAAGGACCAATCACCAAAAGGATCCGGTCATCTTCTCCTGAAATGATGTCTGCCAATTCTCTATCACGACGCTCCTTTAGTCGCAAGGCTTCCGCAGACAATTGGGTTTCTGCCTTGATTGCTTCAATATCGATTTCTTGACCTTTTTCAATAAATGCCATCTTATTCTCCTAGCGTTTGGTAGATTTCTCTGACAAGGGCTTCCGTATTATCCCAGCCCAGGCAAGGGTCCGTGATAGACTTGCCAAATACTTCCGGTTCGTTCTGACGGCCGTCTTCTAGATAAGACTCAATCATAAAGCCACGAACGTACTGCTTGATTTTTTCATTCCAATCACGATTAATCAATGTCTGGCGGACAATTCGAATCTGATCCATGTATTGCTTACCAGAGTTGTCATGATTGGTATCCACAATGATAAAAGGATTTTCCAAGCCCATTTTCTCATACTGGGCAATGGTATCCATCAAATTATCATAGTAGTAGTTAGGAATATTCTTACCATACTCATTTATTGCTCCACGAAGAATGGCGTGCGAAAGAGGATTACCAGTTGTTTCCACTTCTTTTCCTAGGAAAAGGAAGCTTTGTTTATTTTGAGCGGCATAAATTCCATTAAACATAACATTGAGATTTCCAGAGGTTGGATTTTTAAACCCAGTCGCAAAATCTGCCCCACTTGCCACAAAGCGATGTTGCTGGTCTTCAACTGAACGGGCACCAACTGCCATGTAAGAAATCAAATCATCTACAAGCGGAAGATTTTCAGGATAAAGCATTTCATCAGCTGTTGTCATACCTGTTTCTGTGATAACACGATAGTGAAGATGGCGAACAGCTTTGATTCCGTTGATGAGGCTTGGCGCTTCTGTCGCATTAGGCTGGTGAATCAAGCCCTTATATCCATCCCCGTTGGTACGAGGTTTGGCTGTATAAACGCGCATAACCATAAAGATACGGTCTGCCACTTCTTCTTGTAGAGCTGCCAAACGCTTAGCATACTCAAGGACAGCTTCTTCATTGTCAGATGAGCATGGCCCGATTACCAAGAGAATCCGCTGGTCTTCTCCACGTATAATGGCTTCTAGCTCTTGATCGCGCTGTGATTTTCTCTCCAAAGCTTGGCCTTCTAATTTTGATAAGGCACGAACTTCTTCAATATTAATTTTAGGACTTTTTGCTGTAAATACCATAACTCATCTCCTTATAAATCAAACGGATACCAAGTAAAAATTTACTTTTCACAAGGTATCCGCCTCCTCTAAACTATCTCATTTTATTGTCTTTTTCCGTGACAGTTTTTAAACTTCTTACCAGAACCACATGGACAAAGTTCATTCCGTCCAATCTGGCTCAAATCCAAATCTTCTGGCATATTTGCTTGGTGGGCAGCAATATTGCGAGTCGCTGTTGTACTGATATGGTGTTCTGCTTGTGGTCTTTCTTGTTCATGAATTTGTGCTTTCATCATCAAACGTGTCACATCAAACTCAATCGAACCAATCATATCATTAAACATACGGAAACCTTCTGCCTGATACTCAACAACAGGGTTGTTCTGAGCATAGCCACGAAGTCCAACCGCGTTACGCAATTGATCAAGGGCATCGATATGATCTGTCCACTTGTTATCTACAACTCGTAGAATCAAGACTTTTTGGAATTCTTTGACTGCTTCTTCATCGCGTAGTTTTGAAACTTGACTATCGTAAACCTTCAAGGCACGTTGGAAGAGTTCTTCCTTAATAGCCTTATCAGACAAGCCTGACAAGTCTTCAACAGAAATAGAATCTTCAGGAAGCAAGTTATACTTAGCAAAGTTCAAAATTGCCTCTAGTTTTTCATCTTGTTTTGAACGCGCATGACCATCAACGACACGACCAATCGTGCGTTTGATCATAGAGTGAATTTCAGGTGCCAAGTCACGATCTGCAGTGATAACGTCGTAACGTTGAGCGTAGATAATCTCACGTTGTTCACGCATGACATCATCGTATTGAAGGACTTGTTTACGAGTATCGTAGTTATTTCCTTCGACACGTTTTTGCGCTGCTTCGACCTGACGCGTCAACATACGAGACTCAATCGCCTCTTCAGACATATTCAAGCGTTCAAAGATTCCCTTCAAGCGTTCAGAACCAAAACGTTTCATCAAATCATCTTCAAGAGATAGGTAGAATTGTGACTCACCTGGATCTCCTTGACGACCTGAACGTCCACGAAGCTGGTTATCGATACGACGACTTTCATGACGTTCTGTACCAATAACACAAAGTCCTCCAAGTTCGCGAACCCCTTCACCAAGCTTGATGTCGGTACCACGACCGGCCATGTTAGTCGCAATGGTAACAGCACCACGTTGACCAGCATTCATGATGATTTGGGCTTCTTTATAGTGGTTCTTAGCATTCAAGACTTCGTGAGGAACACCAGCTGCGACCAATTTCTTAGAAATGTAATCACTAGTTTCAACAGCTACTGTACCAACCAAGACCGGCTGACCTTTTTGGTAACGAGCCTTAACGTCTTCGACAACTGCTTTAAACTTAGCTTCAATGCTAGCAAAAAGCAAGTCTGGATGGTCAATACGTTGAACAGGACGGTTTGTTGGGATTGGAATAACACGAATGTTGTAAATTTCACGGAATTCTTCTTCCTCAGTCTTACCTGTACCCGTCATACCAGACAATTTCTTGTACATACGGAAAAGGTTTTGGTAAGTGATTGAGGCAGATGTCTTGGTTTCATCCTGAATTGGCACACCTTCTTTAGCTTCAATGGCTTGGTGCAATCCATCAGAATAACGACGACCTTCCATAGTACGACCTGTAAATTGGTCGACAATCAAGATTTCTTGTTCTTCGCTGACCACATAGTCAATATCGAGAAGCATGATGTAGTTGGCACGAAGGGCATTATCGATAAAGTGAGTCAAAGCCACGTTTTCGATATCATAGAGGTTTTCAAGCTTGAAGTAGCTTTCAGCCTTGTCAATCCCTGAATCAGACAAACCAATAGTCTTAGACTGCACATCGATGATGTAGTCGTCTTTGTCCAAAGATTTCACATAGTGGTCTGCCATATGGTAGAGCTGACTGGTTTCAACCGCATTAGCACCTGATACAATCAATGGTGTACGGGCTTCGTCAATCAAGATAGAGTCAACCTCATCGACCAAGGCATAGTTGAGCGGACGTTGTACCATGTTTTCAGCACGAACGACCATGTTATCACGAAGGTAGTCAAATCCGATTTCTGAGTTGGTTGAGTAAGTAATATCACACTCATAGGCTTCTTTTTTCTCCATTGGAGATTTGGCAGCCAAGTTAATCCCTACTGACAAACCAAGCCATGAGTACAATTCACCCATCTCAGTCGCGTCACGCTCTGATAGGTATTCATTGACCGTAACTACGTGGACCCCTTTACCTGAAAGGGCATTGAGGTATACTGGCATGGTCGCAGTCAAGGTTTTCCCTTCCCCTGTACGCATCTCTGGAACGTCACCATGGTGAAGAACGATTCCCCCCATGACCTGAACCTTATACGGGAAGAGGCCTAGAACACGTTTGGCACCTTCACGGACAACCGCAAATGCTTCATAAAGCAACGAATCCAGTGATTCTCCATTTTGATAACGTTCTTTAAATTCAACTGTTTTTGCTTTTAGTTGGTCATCTGTCAAAGCAGCCATTTGGTCTTCGTATTTGAAAACCTTGTCAGCCATCTTTTCCAGACGACGGATTTCTCCTTTATCATTTTCGATAATTGTTTTTAAAATATTAGCCATGTTTTTCCTTACTTTAAATTCCGAATATTTTAGAATGTTCTTTTAATTCTAGCACAATTACTGATTATTTTCAAGGAAGAATCCCCATTTTGAAAAGGAAAAAGAGGCTAGTTTCCAAGCTAACCTCTCTGATTTTTATGATACTTTAATTGCCAAAAATCGGCAAAATAGCAAATAGGATAAATAGATTTATCCAAAAAGAAAGACAACAGATAAGTCCAAAAACAAAGAGACTGACTTTCTTGGACAGCAAGGCCATCAAAATCGACAGAATTCCAAAAACTAGTAAAACTTTCTGCATGATTAAGAGATTGATAGATATTCCCAGAACTGGTTTATCCCAAGGAACAAAGAAGAAAGCCAGCCAGATCAACAGAACTAAACCAATATAGACCTTAGAATAGCGTGTAATAAATGATTTTAGATGTTCCATAAGCCACCTCCTACAAATAAAAACCGATATAAATCAATGCCTTCCGCCTTTAGACTTCCCTAGTTCCCGTCTCAAGCGAAGCATTTTTTTGAAAAAGACATAGTCTAACCAGCCACTAGCAAAAGCGATAAGTAGTAATAATAGCCAAATACCCCATAACTTGATATCTGTCACATTTCTCAAGACGATATTGAAAAACAGAACTGAAATAACTGTCCAAGCAAGGCTAAAAAGAGCATATAGGGGGATGTAAAACCAGTAAAAATAGTAAAAAATTGGGAAAAATTTATTATCTCTATCGGCCTTTTCAATCCAGCTGAAAAAGTAAAACCAGGGAAATAAGATTATCAATTTAAACAAATGTTTCATCACCAGCCCCCTCTCTATTTGATAGCGTTTTCTTCAACTTCATTCTATCAAAAAAATCTGGAAATGTCATTCCAGATTCTACTTTTTTATTTGCGTTTTCTTGCGATGAGATGAATCGGTGTTCCTTCAAATACAAAGGCCTTGCGGATTTGATTTTCCAAGAAACGCAGGTAAGAAAAGTGCATGAGTTCTTCTTCGTTGACAAAGATAACAAAGGTTGGTGGTTTGGTTGCCACTTGGGTCGCATAGAAAATCTTGAGACGTTTTCCTTTGTCTGTCGGTGTTGGGTTAATGGCAATAGCATCCATAATGACATCGTTCAAGACAGCTGATGGAATACGTGTGTTTTGGCTTTCGCTGATTTGCTTAATCATCTCAGGAAGTTTGTGGAGACGTTGCTTAGTCAAAGCGGATACAAAGATAATCGGTGCGTAAGGTAGATATTGGAACTGCTCACGGATATCTTCTTCCCAGTTTTTCATAGTGTGGTTGTCTTTTTCAAGTGTATCCCACTTGTTGACCACGATAATCATCCCTTTACCGGCTTCATGGGCAAATCCTGCGATACGCTTGTCGTATTCACGGATACCTTCTTCCGCATTGATGACCATCAAGACCACATCTGAGCGGTCAATAGCTCGCATGGCACGCATAACAGAGTATTTCTCAGTGTTTTCATAAACCTTACCAGACTTACGCATACCAGCCGTATCAATCATGGTAAACTCTTGACCATCTGCATCGGTAAAGTGGGTATCAATAGCGTCACGCGTTGTTCCAGCAACAGGACTGGCAATGACACGATCTTCGCCCAAGATAGCATTGATCAAGCTTGATTTTCCAACGTTTGGACGACCAATCAGGCTAAACTTAATGACATCTGGGTTTTCTTCCCCATATTCATTTGGAAGATTTTCTACGATAGCATCTAGCACATCCCCTGTACCAATCCCATGGACAGATGAGATAGGCAGTGGTTCACCCAAACCGAGGGCATAGAAATCATAGATATCATTTCGCATCTCAGGATTGTCCACCTTGTTAACTGCGAGGATAACTGGTTTGTGGGTCTTATAAAGCTTACGGGCTACGTATTCATCTGCATCGGTAATTCCTTCCTTACCAGACACGACAAAGACGATAACATCTGCTTCTTCCATGGCAATTTCTGCCTGGTGCTTGATCTGTTCCATGAAAGGAGCATCGACATCATCGATTCCTCCCGTATCAATCATGCTAAAGGAACGATTGAGCCACTCACCCGTTGCATAGATACGGTCACGTGTTACTCCTTCGACATCTTCTACAATGGAGATTCGCTCACCAGCGATCCGATTAAATAGGGTTGATTTCCCAACATTGGGACGTCCTACAATGGCAATAGTTGGTAGGGCCATAATTTCTCACTTTCTACAATAACTTCTTCTGTTCAAGATTTTTTCTAGTTGAGCTTGGTTCAGCTTGACCAAACTGTTCTGCTAGGCGCTGACTCCATCTTGTGGTTGCACGCGCCCCAGCATAGTCCG
>JAWHFN010000048.1:0-10942 GCA_032565555.1 Streptococcus mitis
TCACCGGAAACACCGCCTTCATAAGACGGAAGAGACGGCTCTACCGAAGGCTCACCGGAAACACCGCCTTCATAAGACGGAAGAGACGGCTCTACCGAAGGCTCACCGGAAACACCGCCTTCATAAGACGGAAGCGCTGGTTCTACCAAGGACTCACCGGAAACACCGCCTTCATAAGATGGAAGGGACGGTTCCACCAAGGATTCGCCGGAAACACCGCCCTCATAAGACGGAAGAGGTGGTTGGACTTCCGGGGCTAGGCTTATACTATTTTCTTGAGGTTCCTTCTCTTTTGTCCCGACCAAAATCACCTGAGTAACTGGCTCACGAAGCACCTCTCTCCCTATTTCATTTCGCGTAACAATACCATCGACAACCCTTACTTCTGTTAAGATTCGTTCTTGTCCCTTGGCACCTTCTATAGAAATTCTTTTTTCTCCCTTAGCCAGAGTTGGGTCAGACTGCAATTGAGTTTCAAACTCTATCTCCCCTATCCTAACTTCCAGTTCTGGCTTGTCTTCAGTAACAGTTTTCATTCCTTCATCTGGTACTTTTTTAGACTCAATACTCATACTTTTTTCAGAAGTTGGATTTAAAACAGACTCAACTGCGTAAGATGGTTGAGGAGATTGCACAAGATCTTTAGTCGAGCTAAAATGAGATGCAGTCTGTGGTACAATCTTCTTAGATTGAGGTTCTAAACTTTCCTCCTTTTGAGATAATGCTGGCGACTCTACCTTATCAACAGAAAGTTCCTTGCTAACACTATCTCTTACCAAATAATATCCCGTAAATTCATATCCTTGGACTGTTTCAGGACTTGGTAAAAACTGACCTTCTACTCTCTTAACAAGGGCTGGTTGCAATTCTACCAGATTTTCTAAAGCAGAGATGGATGCTACCCAACCACCAACAGCAAAGACGCTCACAAGGAAGTAAGACGCTCCCCTTTTTCTCTTGATTAAAGTGAAGGAAAGCAATAATAATCCTGCTCCCAAGATAAACATCCCATCATTAGAAAACAGACCTGTTTCTGGTAATCTTGTAGCCAATTTTCGATAGACAAAATAGTATTCTTTTCCCTCTTTTACCTCAATCTTATTTTCTTCAAACCATTGCAACTCAGATTTCAGCTTTTCAGGTAAATCCTGCTCATCCAAATAATGACTTGAAATTAATGTTGAAGTCGTTTCTGTAGCCTGTACGGGTTGAGCCCCCATACCAGCAAAAAATAAACTCGTTCCTAGCAAGACCGAACAAGCTCCTATTGTATATTTTCTCAAAGAAAAACGCTGCTTTCTCTCAAATTGAAATTCTTTCATCCCATATCCTATCATTCATTATTACTGTATATTTAGTATATCAGAAATAGTTTGTATTCACAAATCTTTCTAGTTATTCTCTTATCATTCCAAATTAAGGGGAACAACATACAATAATTTTTATTTAAATGTATATCAATGTTCTTTGCTTTTCTTAACAAATGCAATGCAAAAAGAGCCTGTTGCCAAGCTCTTTAGTCTATTATTTTTTCTCAGCGCGAAGGGCTGACAAGATTTGTGTACGGATATCATCCACACCATTTGGCGTATTTGGTAAAAAGATCGTTTGATTTCCTTTAGAAGCAAAGGTATTCAAGGTATCCAAGTACTGGTTAGTCAAAAGGATGGACATGATTTGTTCTTCCGTCATGCCAACATTGGCTTCCTTGAGTTCTGTGATAGACTCTGCTAATCCATCCACAATCGCTTTACGTTGTTGGGCAATCCCCACACCATGAAGGCGGTCTTTTTCTGCTTCGGCTTCAGCTGCAGTGACAATTTTAATCTTGTCAGCTTCCGCCAATTCTTGCGCTGCGACCCGCTTACGTTGCGCCGCATTGATTTCATTCATGGATTGCTTAACTTCTGCATCTGGTTCGACCTTAGTAATCAAGGTTTTCACGATAATATAACCGTAAGTAGTCATTTCTTCTGCTACTTGGTGTTGAACTTCAAGTGCAATCTCATCTTTTTTCTCAAACAATTCATCCAAGGTTAATTTTGGAACAGAAGAGCGAAGGGCATCTTCGATATAAGATTTAATCTGAGATTCTGGACGCATGAGTTTATAGTAGGCATCTGTCACGCTCTGCTCGTTGACACGGTACTGAGTCGCCACATTCATCATAACAAACACATTGTCCTTGGTCTTAGTCTCAACCACAATATCACTTTGCAGCAAGCGCAACTGAATCCGAGCTGCAATCGAGTCAATCCCAAAAGGCAATCGAATATGAATACCGCTATTGGCAACCTTTTGGTATTTCCCAAAGCGTTCAATAATCGCCACCGACTGCTGACGAACCACATAAACTGTACTCAGTGTGACTATCACCAATAGGAGCACACAAACCACCACAAAAATCATCAAAAATGTTGCCATTATCGTGACCTCCATTATTATTTTTTCCTGTATTATAGCACATTTAAAGAAGGCTGTGCTATTTTTACTGCGATTTTTCCTAAAATGTCAATAATTAGAGGTGAAACTACATTTCAAGTTAGTAATCGCTTTTTTCATTACATTAACTTCTATAGAATCTACATCAATGGTCAGGGAATAACTTGCCTTAACTTTTCTCTCGTGCTATACTATTTATTGAAATGAATAAATAGGAGATATTTCATGAAAACAGCAAAAACTACTGTTACAATCCTTTCTGCACTTGCTTCTGTCTTCTTATTGGCTAGTTGTGCAACAAAGTCCACAGAAACACAGGCAAACAATAATAGCTCATCTGATAATCAGATTACATTGACATATGACCAACTACGGTCAAGAGAAAACACTATGTCAACCCTTTGGTACCAAAAATCAGCTGAAACTAAAGCTTTATACATACAGGGTTATAACGTTGCAACAAATCACCTAAAGGAATTGCTCAAAACAGAATCAGACAAACCTTACTCTATCGTTTTAGACTTGGATGAAACTGTCCTAGATAATAGCCCTTATCAAGTACAAAATGTCAAAGATGGTACAGCATTCACACCCGAAAATTGGGATGTTTGGGTTCAAAAAGCTGCAGCAAAAGCTGTCCCAGGCGCCAAGGATTTTCTTCAGTTTGCTGATCAAAACGGTGTCCAAATCTACTACATTTCTGACCGCTCAGCTAATCAAGTAGATGCTACCATTAAAAATCTTGAAAGTGAAGGAATTCCTGTTCAAGGACGTGATCATCTCATGTTCTTAGAAAGTGGTGTAAAATCCAAAGAGGGGCGTCGCCAAAAAGTTCAAGAAAAAACAAATCTTATCTTATTGTTTGGTGATAACCTTGTAGACTTTGCAGATTTTTCTAAGACTTCTGAGTCTGACCGTGATAAACAACTTGAAGAATTGCAAAAAGAATTCGGTGAAAAATTCATCATCTTCCCAAATCCAATGTACGGATCATGGGAATCAGCTGTATACGGTGGTAATAAACTAGATGCTAAAGGTCAAGTAGAAGAACGCCAAAAAGCCTTGCAAGGTTTTGATAAATAAAACAAATAAGCTGATTCTACATAAAATTAGGCTAACTTACAATCTTCAAAAAGTGGATAGGAAGGAATTCTGATAATCAGAACACTTTCCTATCCACTTTTATAATTGATATAACATCAAGCTTTTATACATCTGATACTATACGTTTTTTGATTTTAAAGACTTTTTGCCTATCCCCTATATTTCAAGCATTAAGCAATGTTGATGATCTAAATTTAATGTGGTATACTATTTTTGTCATCGGTTACCGATTACGTTCCTTACGGTTCGTGAGAGGAGGTGAAACTAATGAACTTTGCCCCAGAGCTCGTTCTTACTATTGTAGCGGACGTCATAGCAGGAATCATCTTGTATTTCGTTTGCAAATGGCTAGATGGTAAGAAGTAGACCGAATGACTAGCCTATCAACACCCGTTAAATCGCTAAGATACGTCAAAAAATCCCTTAACTACGGCCATAGTTAAGGGATTTGGTGTTCTAATGAACCTTGCCCGATAAAATTATTCTAACATACAGGTCCAGATATTTCAAGAGTTTTATTCATTGTTTAAAGTTCCTTAGGTATCTGAAAGGTCTCTAATAGAGTTAGCTATCTAGTACCCAAAAACCGACTAGCTCTTATGAACTAGTCAGTTTCTCATCAATGCGCCAACATTTCTTGGGCGATTTCTTGTCCAGATAGGTTATCTGGGTAGTAGGTTGGCCAGTTATCCATTTCTTCAAAGAGGGCTTCTTGGCTTGTACCTCCAAAGAAGATATGGAAATGTTCTGCCTTAACTGGGGCGATATTGTGGTCACTAAACTGAACATACTTGAACTGTCCAGCGTCCGCATCTGTGGCTTCAAAGAGGAAGCGCACGCCACGATTTCCTTTCTTATAAGTCAAGATTTTCTTTCCAACATACTTATAAGTGTATTTCTTACTTTGTCCACCTTGAACAAATTCCATAGTATTATCAGTAATGTTGATCTTAGTGACATCTGTCTGATAGCCTTTTGTATAGTAAGCCTTGTACTCAGCCTGAGTCATCTTACCAGTCAACTTAGCCTTGTAGTCAAAGACTTGATCAAACGTGCCATCTTCAAGGAAAGGATAAACTGATTGCCAGTTACCTGCATAGTCACTCAAGGTGCGGTCCTTGACAGCTGCATCCTCAAAGTAACCATTTTGAACTGTCTTGGTATCCTCTGCTTTTTCAGGCTCAATTGCTGGGCCTTCTTGGTCGGTTGTTTGTTTCAAAGCCTTGAGGTTTTTCTCCATGATAGAGATATAATTTTCTCCATCCTTGGTGTCCTCTTCTGTCAGACTTTCTAAAGGATTAAGGACATCTGTTTTGACACCTGCTTCTTTTGAAAGTGTGTTAGCAAGGGCTTGTGAGGCATTTTCTTCAAAGTAGATATAGGCAATTTTATTTTTCTTGACATACTCTGTCAATTCTGCCAAACGAGCAGCTGATGGTTCTGCATCTGGAGAAAGGCCTGAGATTGCGACTTGTTTGAGTCCATAGTCCAAGGCGAGATAGTTAAAGGCTGCGTGCTGCGTTACAAAGCTCTTTTGTTTGGCTTGAGACAAGCCTTCTGCATAAGCCTTATCCAAGGCTTGCAATTTTTCGATATAGGCAGCTGCATTCTTCTCAAAGGTCTCTTTTTTATCAGGATAATCTGCTGACAAGCTATCACGGATGTGCTCTACAAGTTTAATAGCACGAACTGGTGATAACCAAACATGGGGATCGTACTCATGGTGATGGCCTTCTTCTCCATGGTCATGGTCTCCCTCTTCTTCCTCACCACCTGGCAAGAGCAACATATCGCCTGTCGCCTTGATGGTTTTCACCTTTTTCTTATCCAAAGTATCTAGCAATTTAGGTACCCATGTTTCCATGTTTTCATTTTCATAAACGAAGGTATCTGCGTCTTGGATTTTGGCAACTGCCTTGGCAGACGGTTCGTATTCATGGGGTTCTGTACCAGCACCGATGAGGAGTTCTACATTAGCAGTATCTCCTGCGACTTGCTTGGTAAATTCATATACAGGGTAAAAGGTTGTCACGATATTGAGTTTGCCATCTACCTGTTTTTGATTGGAACAAGCAACTAAAAACAAGGCACATAGACTGGTTAGCAATAAGCTAATTTTTTTCACATTAGTCTCCTATTTGATAAAACGTCTTACTAAACTAATGAGTAAAAAGACAGTTACAAAAATAATGGTAATACTTGCACTGGCAGGTGTTTCTGCATAGTAGGAAATGTAAAGTCCTGCTACCATTCCCAAAAATCCAATAGCACTGGCAAGCAACATAACTGATTTAAAGTTTTTCCCCAATCGCAGGGCAATACTAGCTGGCAAGACCATAATAGTCGATACCAGAAGAGCTCCCGCAGCTGGAATCATAAGGGCAATGGCCACCCCTGTCACCATGTTAAAAAGAATGGACATGGTACGCACTGGCAAGCCATCCACAAAGGCCGTATCCTCATCAAAGGTCAAAATGTACATCGGACGAAGGAAGAGGAAGGTCAAAATCAAAACAACCACCGCAATGACAAAGAGGGAAACAACCTGCTCTTCGCTGATAGTCACGATTGAACCAAAAAGATACTGGTCCAAACTCATTGAACTCGAGCTTTTACCCTTGCTCATCACAATGAGAGAAACAGCCAGACCTGTTGACATGAGGATAGCTGTCCCGATTTCCATAAAGCTCTTGTAAACCGTACGGAGATACTCCAGAAAGACCGCCGCAATCAAGACAATAGCAATAGTGGAAATAGTCGGAGAAATCCCTAGGACCAGACCAAAGGCTACACCTGAAAGTGAGACGTGGCTAAGAGTATCACTCATCAAACTCTGACGGCGTAAGATAAGGAAGGTTCCCAATACCGGCGAGAAAAGACTCATGGCAATAACGGCCAGAAAGGCACGCTGCATAAAGTCATAAGATAACAAACTAAGCATGGCCCACCTCCTGATCATTCTCATGAACGTTGAAACAACGCCATGGCGAGTCTTGGTTACGGACTAGATGAATATTGCGGTCCGCATAGTCCTTAACTTCTTCAGGGTCATGGGTAATCATCAAAACAGCCTTGCCATGATGATGGGCGCTGTGGTGCATGAGTTCGTAAAATTCATTTTTACTTCCTGCATCCATCCCCGTTGTCGGCTCATCTAGGATAAATACATCTGGATCAGAGGCAAACATACGCGCAATCACCGCTCGCTGCTTTTGTCCCCCAGAGAGAGAACCCAAACGTTTGTCTCTGTGTTCCCACATACCAACTGAGTCCAAACTAGCCTGGATATGCTCCTCATCATGAGCATTCAAACGACGGAACCAGCCTTTTCGCGGATAGCGACCCGACTTGACAAATTCATAGACCGTACTTGGAAAACCCGCATTAAAACTGGCAATCTGTTGAGGAAGATAGGCTATTCTCAATTTCTTACCCTGCGTATTTGTCTTTGAAATAGTCACCTTGCCAATGCGTGGTTGGAGGATTCCAAGACTGGCCTTGATTAATGTCGTCTTAGCCGCTCCATTTTCCCCAGTCAAGGTAACAAATTCCCCACTATCAACACTATAATTGATATGTTCAAGAACTGGCTCCTTATCATAATAGAAGGATAAATCCTCTACCGTAATATATCTCATTATTTGATTTCTCCTACTAAAGCAGTCAAAAACCGCTGAATCACTTTTTGTTCATTTGGAGTAAACTGAGTTGCCACTTGCTCATAGGTTAAAAGTGTATGCTCATGGTGATGGTGGTGCTCCTCAGCAATTGGACGAGCCAAATCAGTCAACTGATAAAAAATCACACGCGCATCCTTAGGATCTTTAGATGTTTCCAACATCCCTTCCTTGACCAAAGACTTAATGGCCTTGGTAACTGCCGCCTGACTGACATTGAGACGACGAGCCAACTCTGAATTTGTTAAAGATTCCTCTGACAAGAGCATGAGGATATGCTCCTGGGTATTGGTCAGGGCCACCTCGCTAGTACAATGACCTATTAGGATTTCATGCTGATTTTCCGCCTGCAAAATCACCTCATTCAAAAAGCCATCGATATCCTTCGCTAGCTGTCTCATATCTGACTCCTTTCCTTTTAGACTTCTCTTTTTTAAGAGAAAAATACTATTATTTGACATTTTGTTTACCAGTTAATTATATCACAAGCAAAAAAAGAGTCAAGAAAAAACGTGAAAACTAGTTTCATTCTTGAACTCTTCTATATTATCTATTGAAATTCTTTGACATCTCCATCATAAGTCGCCCAATCTTTGCTGAAAAAGCGCTCATTCAAATGGTAAGTCGGAGCTGGTGTGGGATTGGATAGGAAAGGATCAACTGCCTTGTCAAAAGCCAACCAGCCCAACCAACCAATATGAATTGTATCTTTTACAAAATAAGGTTCAGCACCATTTTTTGAAAAATCTGCTATATTGGTAAAACCTTGGCTTTCTAACTGGTAACGAATTTTTTCAACTGCATGTTGATACATATCTTGATTTAATCCTGTATAATCCTTCCATTTTTTATTAACAGGTTGAATCACAAACAATACATTCACTTTTGAATTCGCAAATTGATTCAAGACTAATTGCAAGTCATTATATTCGGATGATTTTAGAAAATTATAATTTTTCTGATAATCCTTCCACTTGTTTAAATCTTTCTTTACTTGCGTATCATAGAAACGATTTTCCATTCCCATATCATTATTCGTGGTATTTGCTTCAGCATCTTTTACAGCGATTTCTCTCAATTCGTCGTAGGAAAATTTATCTGGCAGGTCTTTTAAATACTTCTCCACGCGATCTCTATATTTTTCTCCATCATTCACTGACAATTGTCCAAATAGAAATGATTGTTTTTGGTTGAATCGTGCCAATGTATCTATGAGTGTCTTATCTATTTCTGAAAGTTGCTCACCCTCGGTTATTTTTTTGACTATATCTCCCAATACTACATTAGGATACTTTTTCATTAAACGCGAAGCGGCGTAACGACTTGACACATCTCCAGACTGATTTTCCAAAAAAGCGCCCAATTGATCCGTGTTAAAATACCTACGAAAAACTGCAGGTTCATACTCCGTTTCTGTAAACCACTGAGGAGAAATAACAAAAACAGCTTGTTTATTTTCTAGCTCTGGCAATATTTGCTGCATACCAAAGTACTGATTCAAAGAAGCTGCTCCTGCTTGTCCTAAAAAATAGGGTCTATACGAACGATTGTACTTCTCCGCTAAAACAGCTGGATGCATACTATCAAATCGAATCCACTCACTAGAACCAAAAAAGGGAATGAACCGTAGACTTGGGTCCGAAAGAGCTCTCACTTTCTGAAATCTTTCTCTAAAACTTTGTGTACTAATCGCTGCTGCATATCGTTTTTCTTCTGATAAATTATAACTTTTACTAGTAGGATAAAAGAAAATGAGCAGAAAAACCAACAAACCAGCTATCAAGACCGGTCCGAAGATCATCCATAAGCGTTTAAGCATTTTGTAGCTCCACAATACCAGCTATGATTTTATTAGCTGTATTCCAGTCATCGCGACCAAACTCTGTTACAGGGACACGAATGTCAAAACGGTTCTCAATCTCCACAATTAATTCAACCGTTCCCATACTATCCAAGACACCTGCATCAAAAAGATCTTCATCCATCATGTCAGAAACATCTTCCATAAACAACTCATCAATAATTTCGATAACTTCTGATTTGATATCCATATTTTATTTCCTTTTATTTTTTAAACCATAAATCATTCAAAAATCCAGAAAAGATTAAGAATGACAGCATGACGACATGGAAGGTGACAACCATGCCAAGCAACTGAATCCAGCGATTCTCAGGTAGGGAAGCCTTCCCTGCTTTTTTCCGTTCCTTATTGAGCGTTTTTTTCTTGCGAATCCAGGCATCATTGATCACCAAGCCCAGTCCATGAAAGAGTCCATAGGCGATGTAGTACCAAGTCACTCCATGCCAAAATCCCATGATTAGCATATTGACAACGTAGGCCACACTTGAGGTTACATTGCGATTTTTAAAGACCTTCTTTCTGGTCAATACCATGACCATTCGCATAAAGACAAAGTCACGGAACCATAAAGAGAGACTCATATGCCAACGATTCCAAAATTCCTTTAAATCCCTTGATAAAAAAGGTTTGTTAAAGTTGATAGGGCTACGAATTCCCATCAAATTTGAAACGGCTAAGGCAAACATAGAGTAACCTGCAAAGTCAAAGAAGAGCTCCAGACCAAAGGTATACATGACTGCCAAGGCATAGAGATTAAAGAAGCCACCTGACTGCAAGGCTAGATTCTTCAGAGGAGGCAACAAGGTCTCTCCTAAAACATGAGCTAGGATAAACTTATACAAAAAGCCCCACATGATATAGCGAACAGATTCATCCAGCATATCCATCAACTCATCTCGCTCAGGAATGGTCTGGTAATTTTCATTAAATCGCTTAAAGCGATCGATTGGACCACTTGAAAAAGTCGGCATGAAGAGAAGGAAACGAAGGAATTCCCAGAGGGTAAAATCCTTAATCACTCCATCTCTCAGCTCGATGATAATCCCAACCGAACGAAAAGTCAGGTAAGAAATTCCTAAAAATCCAAGCAAAGACTGCGTTCCATTGATAGCTGGTTGCACCTTGACAAAGATAATCGGAAGGAGGGACAGAAAACTAACTAGGTAGAAGACCCACTTGCCATCCTTACTTTTTCGATAGTGCTTGTAGAATAGCAAGAGCAATATTTCCCAGCACAGATAAATACCCAAGGCAGCTAATTGATTGGTCTTCCCACCTACCAACATGGTGACGATAAAGAAGAGACTAACCAGTACTTCATACCAGGCAAAGCGTTTCTTGAAAAAGAGACCGATAAAGATGGGCAAGGTTGCAGCAATCACATAGACAAAATACTGAGGATTCCCATATGGCTCTAAATGAGGAAGCTGTTGAAAGAACTCCATCATCTCTTGTTCACCTCGTTGATCAATCCTTTGATGTCAATCTTTCCATTTGGAGTCAGTGGCAAACTGTCTCGGTAAAGGAATTTAGACGGCATCATGTAGGACATCATGATGTCTGTCAAATCTTCCTTGATGGCCTTAGTAATATCGATATCACGCTCAAACTGCTCACGAACACCGTCTTTCAATATGACATAAGCCAATAGATTTTGCACCTTGTGGTCCTTGTTATAACGCGGTACTGCGACAGCAGACTCGATATAGCGAGACTTATTAAGATTTTGAGAGACATCTTCTAACTCAATGCGGTAACCGTTGAACTTAATTTGGAAGTCCATGCGTCCGCCGTAGAGAAGCAAGCCTTCATCTGTCATGGTTCCCACATCGCCTGTGTGATAGGCTGGCAGTCCTTC
>JAWHFN010000049.1:0-10807 GCA_032565555.1 Streptococcus mitis
AATGACAAATCCGGTTGAACGAGTAGATATGCTTTTGCAACTGCAACACCGTCAGATGCCGCGATTCCTTTAAGCATTTCTGTCATTTTCCTTATGCCAATCCTTCTTTTTCCATTGTTTCTGAGATTGCAGCGATAGCGTCATCTGCATCTGCACCTTCAGCTGAGATAGTTACGTCAGCACCTTGGCCAACACCAAGACTCATAACACCCATGATTGATTTAAGGTTAACTGATTTACCTTTGTACTCAAGAGTGATATCTGAAGCAAATTTGCTAGCAGTTTGTACCAACAATGTTGCTGGACGTGCGTGAATACCTGTTTCTGCCACTACGTGGAAATCTTTAGAAGCCATAGTTTGACTCTCCTTTTGTTCTTTCTTTTTTGAGTTATATGTGATAACCCTTACAATTTGGTATTATATCATCTTCTAGGATTTTTTTCAAGCATTTTATGGGATTTATTCGATTTCCTTTCAGATAACTTCCTGAAAATCTTCTATTCTAGATAACAAAACACAGGATATAGTTTTCCAAAAAACTACTTGTAGGATAATCATTACTATTTCACAAAACAAACACTACATATTGTGTTTTGTGGCCTTGAGTAGAAAAATTGACCACTATATTTAGTTTTAAATCATTGACAAAAATTTATTTTCTGATATACTAAGAAAGTAATCTATTTTGAAAGAGGAGTTACACAATGGTAACCGTTTATTCTAAAAACAACTGTGTCCAATGTAAAATGACCAAACGCTTCTTGGACAGTAATAATGTCGCTTATCGTGAAATCAATCTTGATGAGCAACCTGAATACATCGATCAAGTTAAAGAGCTCGGTTTCAGCGCAGCTCCTGTTATCCAAACACCAACTGAAGTCTTTTCAGGTTTCCAACCAGGAAAACTGAAACAATTAGCATAATCTTAGTACATCATCCAGAAGAAACTGCTTCTAGGGCTAACTTAGAAGCCTTTCTTTTGTAATTAGATAAGGGAAATTTTATGGGATTAAAACATCTTGAGGACGTGACTTACTTCCGTCTCAATAACGAAATCAACCGTCCTGTCAATGGACAAATCATGCTTCATAAAGATAAGGAAGCCTTGGATGCCTTCTTTAAAGAAAATGTAGTTCCAAACACTATGGTTTTTGATTCAATCAAGGATAAAATCAACTACCTCATTGAACACAACTACATCGAAACAGCCTTTATCAAGAAATACCGTCCAGAATTTTTGGAAGAATTGTCTCAATTTATCAAAGACCAAAACTTCCAATTCAAGTCTTTCATGGCAGCCTATAAATTTTACAATCAGTATGCTTTGAAAACTAACGACGGTGAATATTATCTTGAAAGCATGGAAGACCGTGTCTTCTTTAACGCCCTTTATTTTGCTGATGGGAATGAAGCTATTGCCATCGATATTGCCAATGAAATCATCCACCAACGCTACCAACCTGCTACTCCTTCCTTCTTGAATGCTGGACGTGCTCGTCGTGGGGAGTTGGTATCCTGTTTCTTGATTCAGGTCACAGATGATATGAACTCTATTGGACGTTCTATCAACTCAGCTCTTCAACTTTCACGTATCGGTGGTGGTGTGGGAATTTCCCTCAGCAACCTTCGTGAAGCTGGTGCACCTATCAAAGGCTATGAAGGAGCTGCTTCTGGGGTCGTTCCAGTTATGAAACTTTTCGAAGATAGCTTCTCTTACTCAAACCAATTGGGTCAACGTCAAGGTGCTGGTGTTGTCTACCTCAACGTCTTCCACCCAGATATTATCGCCTTCCTTTCAACTAAGAAAGAAAACGCCGATGAAAAAGTTCGTGTTAAGACCCTTTCACTTGGTGTTGTAGTACCCGATAAATTCTACGAATTAGCACGTAAAAATGAAGAAATGTACCTCTTCAGCCCATACTCTGTAGAACTTGAATACGGTGTGCCATTTAACTACATCGACATCACTGAAAAATACGATGAATTGGTCGCAAATCCAAAAATCCGTAAGACAAAAATCAAGGCGCGTGATTTGGAAACTGAAATCTCTAAATTGCAACAAGAGTCTGGCTACCCTTATGTAGTCAACATCGATACGGCTAACCGTGCAAATCCTGTTGATGGTAAGATTATCATGAGTAACTTGTGTTCTGAGATTCTTCAAGTCCAAGAACCAAGCTTGATCAACGATGCTCAAGAATTCCTTCAAATGGGAACAGACGTTTCATGTAACCTTGGTTCAACCAACGTAGTCAACATGATGACTTCACCTGATTTTGGTCGTTCTATCCGTGCTATGGTTCGTGCCCTTACTTTCGTTACAGATAGTTCACACATCGTAGCTGTGCCTACCATCGACCACGGAAATAGCCAAGCTCACACCTTTGGTCTTGGTGCCATGGGACTTCACAGCTACCTTGCCCAACAATTGATTGAATATGGATCGCCTGAGTCTGTTGAATTTACAAGCATATACTTCATGCTCATGAACTACTGGACCTTGGTAGAATCAAACAATATCGCGCGTGAACGTGGTATTACCTTCCATAACTTTGAAAAATCAGACTATGCTAACGGAAGCTACTTCGACAAGTATGTGACTGGCGAATTCCTTCCAAAATCAGACCGTGTTAAAGAACTCTTTAAAGATGTCTTTATTCCAAGCGCTGCTGACTGGGCTGAACTTCGCGAAAAGGTTCAAGCAGATGGTCTTTACCACCAAAACCGCCTTGCTGTAGCGCCAAATGGTTCTATCAGTTACATCAATGACGTTTCCGCTTCTATCCACCCGATTACGCAACGTATCGAAGAACGCCAAGAAAAGAAAATCGGTAAAATCTACTATCCTGCCGCAGGTTTGTCAACAGATACTATTCCTTACTACACTTCTGCTTACGACATGGATATGCGTAAAGTCATCGATGTTTACGCTGCTGCAACTGAGCATGTAGACCAAGGACTTTCACTCACACTCTTTATGCGTAGTGACATTCCAAAAGGTCTTTACGAATGGAAGAAGGAAAATAAACAAACGACACGTGATTTGTCTATCCTTCGCAACTATGCCTTTAACAAGGGTATCAAGTCTATCTACTACGTCCGTACCTTTACAGATGATGGTGGAGAAGTCGGTGCTAACCAATGTGAAAGCTGTGTGATTTAATCTTTGCTTGAGGAAACTACATTTTCTCAGATAAGTGATTCATTCACCCTGCTAAACTAAACTGGAATAAGCATCTATACTATGGAAAAACAAAAAAGTCGGGCTTCCGACTTTTTGTGCGAAACTCCTCTAGGATTATGATAAAATAGAGATAATTGTGAGTTCGCAATACTAAACACAGAAAGAGATTTCAAATGGAAACTTACTACAAAGCCATTAACTGGAATGCCATCGAAGATGTCATCGACAAATCAACTTGGGAAAAACTGACGGAGCAATTCTGGCTTGATACACGTATTCCTTTGTCAAATGACTTGGATGACTGGAGAAAGCTATCAAGTGTAGAAAAAGACTTGGTTGGAAAAGTCTTTGGTGGTTTAACCCTTCTCGACACTATGCAATCTGAAACTGGGGTTCAAGCCCTTCGCGCGGACATCCGTACACCCCATGAGGAAGCTGTTTTCAATAACATCCAATTTATGGAATCTGTCCACGCTAAATCTTACTCTTCAATCTTCTCTACCTTGAATACTAAGGCTGAGATTGAAGAAATTTTCGAATGGACCAATACCAATCCTTACCTACAAAAGAAGGCAGAGATTGTCAACGAAATCTACCTAAACGGTAGCCCACTTGAAAAGAAAGTTGCCAGTGTCTTCCTTGAAACCTTCCTCTTCTACTCTGGTTTTTTCACTCCCCTCTACTATCTTGGTAACAACAAACTAGCCAACGTCGCTGAAATCATCAAATTGATCATTCGTGATGAGTCTGTTCACGGAACCTACATCGGTTACAAATTCCAACTCGGTTTCAATGAATTACCTGAAGAAGAGCAAGAAAAACTCAAAGAATGGATGTACGACCTTCTCTACACTCTTTATGAAAATGAAGAAGGTTATACAGAAAGTCTCTATGATGGTGTTGGTTGGACGGAAGAAGTCAAAACCTTCCTTCGCTACAATGCCAACAAGGCGCTCATGAACCTGGGACAAGATCCACTCTTCCCAGATTCAGCTGATGATGTCAACCCAATCGTTATGAACGGTATTTCAACAGGAACTTCCAACCACGACTTCTTCTCTCAAGTCGGAAATGGCTACCTCCTTGGTGAAGTTGAAGCCATGCAAGACGATGATTACAACTACGGTTTAGACTAAGTCAACAATTTCAGAAGTGATATCAATATCATGGTTTGTTTAAAACAACCATGATATTTTTGTTTTTGTTTTCTTTTGTTTTTTAAATTGATTGATTGAATACTTTATGATAAAATAGTAATAGAAATAGAGGTGATAACGATGTTAAAGCAGGAAAAACTAGATAATATTCTAGAAACGGTAAATACAAAGGGAACTATTACTGTAAAAGAAATCATGGCTCGCTTAGATGTATCAGATATGACTGCTAGACGCTACTTACAAGAGTTGGCTGACAAGGATTTACTTGTTCGTGTGCATGGAGGAGCTGAAAAAATTCGTACAGGCTCCATTTTAAACAATGAACGTTCCAATATTGAAAAACAAAGCTTACAAATCGCAGAAAAACAAGAAATTAGCCGTTTTGCAGGTCATTTAATCGATGAAGGGGAAACCATTTTTATCGGTCCAGGGACAACCTTGGAATCTTTTGCCCGTGAACTTCCAATCGATAATATTCGTGTTGTAACAAACAGTTTACCAGTCTTTCTCATTCTAAACGAACGAAAACTAACAGATTTGATTTTAATTGGTGGCAACTATCGCTCTATCACTGGAGCCTTTGTGGGAACACTAACCTTGCAAAACTTAGCCAATCTCCAATTTTCTAAAGCTTTCGTTAGCTGTAATGGTATTAAGGACAATGCGATTGCGACCTTTAGTGAAGAGGAAGGTGAATCTCAACGAATCGCCCTCAATAATTCCAATAAAAAATACTTACTAGCTGACAATAGTAAGTTCAATAAGTTTGATTTTTACACCTTCTACAATATCTCAGATATTGATACCATCGTTTCAGATTCTAAACTGAGCAAAGAAACGTTCGAACAACTTTCAAAACAAACAAAAATTATTCTTTCTAAACCATAAAACTGAGGATTGATAAAATATAAAATGCGTCATATCAAGAAAATAAGAATCTTGATATGACGCATTTTTTGATGAAGATTTTTACAAAGAATTTCCTAAATTCTTTATGATTGTTGAAACGGCATAAAATCTGAATCAAAGGAGATATTATCCCGTTCTTCAGGACTGATAAAATTTAAAAAGATAGTTTTAAATTCTTCCAGCTCATAATCTGAATGACAAATCCATTCTTTACCAGTTGAGACATACCATTTCCCAAGGCTTTTCAGTTCTTTATTCGTCAAACACGGTATTTGAGAACATTTATTAAAATTGATAATATAAACTTTTTCATAAATTGATTGGATAAAATCTTTGAACATCTTTTTGCCTCACTGAAATTCTATATCTAATGACTCATTCTACTACTCAATCACTTGAGTTTCCGCTACTTTCTTGTACCAGTGAGCTGATTTCTTAGGATAACGTTCTTGAGTTTCAAAGTCTACATAGAAAAGACCGTAACGTTTCTCATATCCGTTTGACCATGAGAAGACATCCATTAATGACCAAATGAAGTAACCTTTTACATTCGCTCCATCTGCAATAGCATCAGACAAGACTTCCAAGTGTTGTTTGACATAATCAATACGGCCATCATCGTAAACAGTGTTATCGACGAACTCATCTTTATAACCAAGTCCATTTTCAGTGATGTAAATCTTCTTGTAGTTCGGATAATCTTTCTTCACGCGCATGATTTGGTCATACAAACCTTGAGGGTAGATAATCCAATCCCAGTCTGTACGTGGCACATAATCTGGAGCTACACGACGACCAACACCTTTAATTTGGTATTTAGAGCTTCCTTTTTCACCCTTACCATTATGGATAATTTCAGTTTCTCCATCAAATGCTTCCATCCAGTCACTCATATAGTAATTGATTCCAAGGAAGTCGTTCAAGTCTTTCGCAGCTTCTAATGCTGTAAAATCTTCTTCACGAAGATCTAAGCTACCACCATTTACTGATAAGATATGGTTGACACCTTCCATCGTTTCAGCTGAATAGCGACCTAGATAAGTTGCATCCAAGATAAATTTATTGTGAATAATATCTTCCAACTCAGCTGCACGAACATCTGCTGGATTTTTAGGATCTAGAGGATATTTAGTAGGCAGGGCATGAACAACACCAATTTCTCCTTTATAGCCTTTATCTTTATATAGCTTGACTGCACGTGCATGAGACACCATCATATTGTGGTGCGATTGGAAGACTTTGGCAAGGTCGTACTGAATACCTGGAGGGAATTTCCCAACCAAATATTGACCATCACCAATTGGCCCAATTTCATTAAAGGTTGTCCAATAGTTTACTTCTGGGAATTCTTCAAAACAGAAGGCAGCGTAATCTACAAAGTGTTCAATGTTTTCACGGTTTAAGAAGTCTCCATTTGAATGTAGAGCTTCTGGCGTGTCAAAGTGATGAAGAGTTACAAAGGGCTCAACATGACGTTTGTGGCACTCTGCAAATAAATTATGATAAAACTCGACACCTTTCTGATTTACTTGACCGTAACCAGTCGGGAAAATACGTGACCAGGCAATAGAAATTCGAATGCCATTGACACCATACTCTTCTGCTAGCTTGAGGTCAACTGGATATCGATTGTAAAAATCACTGGCTGGTTCTGCAGTGTACCAGTAGTTATCTTCAAGATACTTATCCCACGCAACTGGTCCTTTTCCATCAGTATGTGTAGCACCTTCTGCTTGATAAGCAGCTGTTGCGCCACCAAAAATAAAGTCTTTTGGTAATGTTTTTGTCATTTTTTTCACCTATTTCTTGATTTAAATAAAGTAAAAGTGAGAGGAGAGGAGTCAGTGAGCCATCCTTCTCCATCTCACTTCTTGTACCAAGTCACCGAATTGTGACATGAGGGGGTAAAAACAATATCTTTTTACCGACGACTTAACAAGGCGATTAGGAAATTCGCCATAGCGATTTCCGTAACGATAGGAGACTATTTCACAGTCCCTAGCCTTAATCGAATTGTGACATGAGGAGGTAAAAACGATATCTTTTTACCGACGAATTAACAAGGCGATTAGGAAATTCGCCATAGCGATTTCCGTAACGATAGGAGACTGTTTTATAGTCCCTATCGTTAATCGAATTGAGCTTGTACGAATGCAAGAGCACCTTTTCCATCACGAGTTAATTTGATGTATTGAGCACCTTCTGTCTTGGCAAGTTTAATACCGAGCTTATCTGTTTCTGCTTTCATGTCTTCAAAGTTTGAAGCAACTTGAGGGGCAAGGATAACTAGATCAAACTCTGGCAACATTTCACGGTGAGCACCATAGCCACCTGCTGCTGCTTTCACAGGAACATTGTATTCTGCAGCTGCCTTATTCAAAGCATTCGCAAGAAGTCCACTTGTACCTCCACCTGCACAAAGAACAAGGACATTAGTTTCTTTTGTGATATTATTGTTTGCTGCTACATCTTCTTTAGCAACGCCTGCTTTTCCAAGAACGGCATCTGCTTTAGCAGTATTGAAGTTTTCAGCTACTTTTTCTTTAAGAGCATCGTTTGTTTTACCAGAACGTTCTTCTTCAAGAATTTGTTCATCATATACTTTAAGGAATGGGTAGTAAATGACTACGTCAACCACGATTAGAAGAGCAGCAAGAGCGAATGATAAGAACTGGAAGTTTGTACCAAGGACAATCCCCAAAGGTCCAGGAGTAACCCATGGAAGGTTGGCAGTAAATGAGTTCATGCCAAGTGTTTCGATAAAGAACTTAAAGATCCATACGTTTGCAATTGGAGCAAAGATAAATGGAATGAAGAAGATTGGGTTCAAAACAAGCGGTGCACCAAACAAGATTGGTTCATTTACACCAAAGAAAGTTGGAACTACTGAAGCACGTCCGATTGCACGGTTACGTTTTGATTTTGTTAACCACATGAACATGAATGGAACAACCAATGTCGCACCAGTACCACCCATGGTAACGATAAACATTTGTGTACCAGAAGTAAGAATCTTGTCAGCATGCATTCCTTGTTGGAGAAGGTTCAAGTTGACTTCGGCATTGGCATAGGTAATAGCTGCGATTGCTGGTTCAACGATAGATGGACCGTGAATACCAACAAACCAGAAGAAGGCAAAGGCACCAAAGATAATGGTGATCCCTAGATAACCATCAGCAGCAGAGAATAATGGAGCAAAGAATTTACCGATTGATTCAGCTACGCTTGCACCAACAAAATGACGAGCTAATAAATCAAGAGCATAAAGAGAAACAACAGATAGAGTGAATGGAATCACATCTTTAAAGACTTGTGAGATATTTGGTGGAACTTCGTCAGGCATACGAATAGTGACGTTGTTCTTAACACAAACCTTATAAATTGCTACAGTCACAAAGGCTGCTAGGAAGGCTGAAAGCAAACCTTTTGTTCCTAGGAATCCTGTTGCAAAGCCACCTTCAATTGGATCAGCTGCCAACATCAATAATCCAACAATAGCAGCTAATAGAGTTGACATATAGTTGATTTGGTTGGTTTTTTCCATGCTACGGTTAACAGAGTCTGTTAATGATTTAGCAGTCGTACCAGCTAGCAAAAGTGCGAGAATACCCATAGAATAGCTATAAGGTTTCATCAGAAAGGCTACAACTTCATCAGACCATTTAAAGCCCCATGAGTTTGGTACAAAGGCAATCAGGATAAAAATACTTGAGAAGAGAATAACAGGCATACCTGCAATGAAACCATCACGAATAGCACGAAGATAGATATTACGAGATAATTTCTCAAAGAAAGGCTTTCCTTTCTCGATAAATGCAATTAGTTTGTTCATTATTTAACTCCTCTCTTATAAAGTTCGATTAAGTGGTGCATCAAATCTTTTAACAAGACAGTTGTCATCAAGTGGTCTTGGCCATGCATCATGGTCACACTATACGCTAAGTCCTCACCAGAAGCTTCCTTAGTCAATAGACTTGTTTGCGCGTGGTGAGCCTCTGCAATGCAAGAACCAGCTTCCTCAACTAAGCTGTCTGCTTTCGCAAAATCACCAGCTTCAGCAGCCTTCAAGGCTTCCAATAGTTTTGAACGAGCATCGCCAGCATAGGCTACGATTTCAAAACCTAACAATGTTACTTCTTCTCTATTCATGATAGAATTCTCCTTAGGTATTTTTAATTAAATTTTTATGACAATAAACGTTGGATGTGTAGAACTAGATAAACTCGTTCACTTTTATACAAATCAAGACCCGTATGTTGCGTAATCACATCATAGATCTTGGAACCAATCTCGAACGCTTTTGGATAGGATTGTTTGATATGATCTTCCATATCCAGAAGTGATTGGTTATCATCTCTAGATCTGTCTAAATAATCCAAGAAATAATTCAAATGTATCATAAAACGATCATAGAAATGATTATTCTCTTTGGTTCGTTGAATTGCATAGTCCGTTAAAACTTCTTCAACATTCCTGAGAATTTCTTTCCTCTTATCAATCGACTCCACAAGTTCCACTTCATTTTCACCTTCGGCATTAATGAAATGATAAGCAATCCGAATAATTTCGTCCTCAGGAAAATGATCTGCTAGCTTCTGACGGTAAATTTCAAATGCTTCATTTGCGATTTGAAAAGCGACAGGATACTTAGTGGAAATATCTGGCAGATTACTATCCTTGTACCTTCCTTGTGCTAGAGCTTGGTAAGAACAGTAAATATGATCTGTCAAGGTTACATAGAGATACTCTTGAATCGGATAATGATATTTCTTTGATAGCTTATCAATGATTTCATAAGTCACTGTGATAAAATCAAGCGGAACATCTTTGAGGAGAGCCATAAAGTTTTCTCTTGACTCTTCGGTCTTCATCCGAAAGATTTTCTCAACCTGATGTTCAGCAATCAAATCCCCTTTCTTCTTTCCAAATGCAATCCCCTTACCAATCACAATCACTTCTTCTCCTTTATCATTTCTGACAAGCGAGACATTGTGATTCATTGGATTTAGAATTCGATACATGTCAACCTCCTTTTATATCTTAAAGCTATATTAGTACAAAAAATGACCACAAATGAACTAGAAAATCAGCTGATTTCTAATTCACCTGTGATCATGCCTAATATTACTTAGTAACACTCACCTTGTATTAACTTGTGATTTAAGTATAGCACAAGTAAGTTATTTTGTAAACCCTTACATGTTACTTTTTTTAAAATTTTTTTAGATTCATGTTCCTAACCTAGGAGGACTTGCTTACACACGTTCTTTCCATGAAGTCGCTGTTGTTTGAAGAACTTTATTGAGCTCATCAATGTTTTCAAATCCAGTTGTGCGAAGCCATTCACGTGCTGCTTCTTCACCATCTTTGATGTAAGCTTCAACTGATCCAGCCCATGTAGCACGGCCACAAAGAACTCCGTTGAAGTTTGCACCTGATTCATGAGCAAATACAAGAGTATCTTGGAAAAGTTTAGCTGATACACCAGCACTCAAGTAGATGTATGGCAAGTTAGTTGCTTCATCTTGTGCTTTGAAGAAGGCTGCTGCTTCTTCA
>JAWHFN010000050.1:0-10064 GCA_032565555.1 Streptococcus mitis
GGGTGAACCAATCCTTCTTCCAAGGCGCGACCAGCTTCTTTTTCAAACTTATCAAAGTTTTCAAGCAACATTTCTTGATCCGAAATTTCAAATGAATATTTTGAGTGCTCGTACTCAGGCTGGATGAAGATTTCTCCGTATTTTACACCATCAGCCCACTCGATATCATAGACAGAGTCTACTTCTTGAATGTAAGAAGCCAAGCGCTCCAAACCATAGGTAACTTCCGCAGTCACAGGGCCAGTTGCCAATCCACCGACTTGTTGGAAATAAGTGAACTGAGTAATTTCCATCCCATCAAGCCAAACTTCCCAACCAAGACCAGCTGAACCAGTTGATGGGTTTTCCCAGTTATCCTCAACAAAACGGATATCGTGCTCCAAAGGATTGATTCCCAATTTTTCCAAAGACTCAAGGTAAAGTTCCTGGATATTTGATGGAGATGGCTTCATGACCACTTGAAATTGATGGTGTTGGTAGAGACGGTTAGGGTTTTCCCCGTAACGACCGTCAGCAGGACGACGTGATGGCTCTACATACGCTGCATTCCATGGCTCAGGTCCGATAGCACGAAGGAAAGTATAAGGACTCATTGTTCCCGCACCTTTTTCATTGTCATAAGCCTGCATAAGCATACAACCTTGGTCATTCCAAAATTGTTGCAAAGTAAGGATGATTTCCTGGAAAGTCAATTTTTTAGACATTGTTTACTCCTTTAGTTTTTATATTTCTTTTTCAATTAATTTATGCTGAACAAACCAATTTAACAAGGGAAGAGTTTTATCTGTATTTGCCCATAAATGATAAGAATCGAAGACCGCTTGTACACTACCTAGATTTTCTACCAACTTATCTATTGTCAAAAAACTACGCCAGTATTCGTAAAAAATACTTGCATAGTTCTTATCATAAGTCGAAGAACCAAAATCATTCAATGAATGCCAACCATACTTCTTCTGAAAAAGTTCTACGAGAGATTGATTACAAATTTTTTCCGCCTGAAATTCCTCTTCTGTCAAGAAATACTTGCGACTAATATATTCAACCATCCCCTCTTCGAACCAGATATAAGAGTCATAACCATCAAAATCATCTAAAAAATACTCCGACCAATGAGCTAACTCATGTCCTACAATCTGTAAGAGGAAATTTTCAGATAAAGAATGATAGTGACTTTCTATTGCTTGAGTTTGCTGAGAACACTCGTAGTCCATCAACTGATACAAATACAACTCTTTCCAAACAGCTAAATCAGGCGTCATAACCATTCGTCTATTATTTGTATAGGCTGGAACAGCGCTTTCCCTAATAATCTGTGTAGCAGCATTAAAACTTGACCAAATAACGGCTTGCGGTAAATCACAGACTGCAAGTTCATTCTTTAAAAAAGATTGATAATCTTTCAACTTTTCAGTATTTCTTACTACAAAATCACGAAATGCAGCTAGTTGACTATCGTCTTTTACAAGATAAAGGTTTTCCACGTCTCTCCTTTCTTTCACACAATAGACTGAATAAGCAAAAGAACCGCGTCCGACAATCCTAGGTTGATTTAACCTAGGGGCGTCAGAAACGCGGTTCCACCCTAATTTATTACTTCATTGTTTTTGAAAATACTACAGAAAGCGCCAGTTCTTTATTTTGCCCTACTTGGCTCCCACTATCCCAAGCTCGCTTGAAGAACGCCATAAGACTTTCTTTCCTGTTGACTATTATATCAAAAATTGGAACAATGTACAATTCTTTTTATGATTTTCTAGAAATCCATATCATCAACTCGTGGAGCACCAGACTGAACAGCAATTGTTTTTAAAATTTCTCTCTCCTCATGACTCAGCTCAATTCCGAAACAATCAAGATTATCCTGAATACGAGATGCAGTGACAGATTTTGGAAGTGGTAAAAATCCTTCTACCAAGCTCCATGCCAAGGCTATCTGAGCAACAGACTTTCCATGATTTGCTGCGATTTCTTGGACTTCCTTACTATCAAATAGTTCTCCCTGGCCAAAAGGTCCCCAAGCTTCCAATAAAATTCCTTTTTCTCGACAGTAATCTACGACTTCCTCTTGATACACACCTGGAGCCAAACGAACTTGATTGACTGCTGGAACGATAGTTGCTGTTTCAAGCAAGGCATCCAAATGATGGGGAAGGAAATTACTAACTCCAATAGCACGGATTTTGCCTTCTTGATAGAGGTCTTCCATAGCTCTCCAAACTTCCGCATTTCGGATTTTCCAGTTGTTATTTTCTCTGAGCGGTTTTGGATTTGGCCAATGAATCAAATACAAATCCAAATATTCCAAGCCCAGCTTCTCTAAAGACTCTTCAAAAGCCTGACGAGCTTGCTCATAGGTGTGGTTTGTATTCCACAATTTACTGGTTACAAAAATTTCCTCACGCGGTACTCCACTATCTTGAATAGCACGACCAACGCTTTCTTCATTTTTATAAATAGCTGCTGTATCGATATGGCGATAGCCTGCCTTTAAAGCCTCTAGTACAGCTTGATAGGCAATCTCTCCATTTTCAGCTTTCCAGGTTCCAAATCCTAGAACTGGAATTGTAACGTCATTATTTAAAATATAAGATTTCATTATTTTTCCTTTCTATGAGAAGAAAATCCAAAGAAACAAATTCTCAAAGAAAACTTATCTCTTTAGATTTTGTGTATTATTGGTCACGGTCGTAATAGAGCTGGTGAGGTTTAAGACGAGTATCTAACAAATCTGGAATTGTTACAAAGTCATAACCTTGCCCTTTCAAGTAGTCAATAACCTTTGGTAAAGCATTCACTGTTTCAGCATGGATATCATGCATGAGAATAATAGAACCATTCTTGACTTCACGCTGAATTTCTGTCAAAATAGATGCTTCATTTTTACTCTTCCAGTCCAGACTATCTACATCCCACATAATAAAGCTCAAATCTAAGCTTTTGCGAATGTCGTCTGTAATAGCTCCATAAGGGGGACGCATAAGTTTAGAGCTAGAACCCAACACCTTAGTTAGCGCATCCTCAGTATCAGTTATTTGTTTTTTGGCTTCATCAAGGGAAAGTTTTGAAAGCACTGGATGACTCCAACTATGGTTTCCAATAACATGACCATCTGCTTTCATGCGTTTCAAAATCTCTTCATTTCCAGAAACATTCTTCCCCAAAACAAAGAAAGTTGCCTTGATACCATACTTAGAAAGAGTATCTAATGCTTGATTTGTCGTTGCAGGATTTGGTCCATCATCAAAAGTCAAGGCTACTACTTTACGATTTTTCTTTTCATAATAAGCCTTATATAGTTCTGCGTCCTTATCTAATAAATAAGAGGACTGAATAACTTCAAAGAAACTAGATACCGGCAAGGCAATCTCATCCAGATTTTCAACAGGCTGACTCGGATAAATAAGAATTTGGCTATCCTTGTAATCAAAATTCCATGCAGACAAGTCTTGGTCAGAGAAACCTTTAACGACCTGATCAATCTTTTCTTGCTCCAATTTCTTGTCCTGTAAGAAAGAAGTCAGTTCTTTTATCAGTTTCTCTTTGGCCTTACTAGCATCTGAAAATAATTGATCAAGGGTAAAAGGTTTACCATCTTCTGTCAAATGTACTTTTGCCAGACTAGTTTTTTCAGTCTCTTCAACTTTTGAAGAAGTTAAATCATAGACTTGTTTCATCACACTTCGGTTGACAATCCCTTTTAAAGTCGAATCCTGTTTCTCCGTATAATAAAAAACCAGATTTTCTTTGTCTTCCAGATTTTCCTTAATATCCTGTGTCATGATTTCTTTTACAGATGAAATCACTTGCTCCCCTTGGAGAGGATAATAGGCAATTACTTCTGCTTGTCCCTTACGAAAATGATCTTTCTGATTTCCCTCACTCAATTGATTATCTTTATCATTTTTTAAAGACTCAATTTTTTGTTCGAAACTTTGCTTTGTATATACTTTGTATCCAATCATTGAACCAAGGACACAGATACTTACCGAAAAGATAGCTACCAGGGCTATTAAACCGATTCTCTTTTTATCGTGCTCAACACGTTTTGCTCTACTTTTATCCATAGAGATATCATATCAAATTCAGGCTATAATTTCAATGATTTTGGAGGAAATAGTATATTAAAAAAGAGGGTTATTAAAAAATAACCGATCTCATTGCTGAGAATCGGTTTTCTAATATATTTAATTAAGAAGTTTATTTTTACATAACATAAATTATGTAAAAACTCCTACAACAATAAATCTTTTACTTTCCCAATTTCACTTTTTGGAATCACTAGATGAATCATATCTCCGAGATACATTCTGGTTGAACCGTTAACGGTTTGGCTTTTACCATTATGGACTTGGGTGGTGATGAGTACGTTATGTGGTAAGTTGAGTTCGTGTACTTGTTTTCCTGCTATTTTATCTGAAACAGGGATTTCAATGAGAGTGACTTCTCCTTCGTCTGAAGCTTCTTCAGGCAGCATTTTTTCTAGCATGGCCTCATAAACTGGGGCACCCTTGAGCAGATCCATGATGATGTAGGCAACTAGGGTTACTAATCCAAGTGGCATGAGATTGCGAATATCTCCTACCATTTCGGTTACCAGAATCATAGCGGTTAAGGGTGCCTTAGATATTGCTCCAAAATAGCCACTCATTCCCAGAATGACAAATATAGGAAACTGCTCTTGACTGACAAGTCCAAGATTGACACAAATAACACCAACTAGAGCACCAAGTAAGGAACCTAGCGCCAAAATGGGTAGGAAAATTCCTCCTGGAAGGCCACTTCCATAACTAATCATGCTCCAAACAAAGCGAATCAAAAAGTAAGCTAATAGAACTTGGAAACTATAATCTTGCTTAGTCAGGGAAAGAACCAGCTGATTTCCACCACCAAGGATTTGGGGTAAGAAGATTCCGACTGGTATGATGAGAATGAAGGCCAGAATTGGATAATAAGCTCTATCCAAATTGATTTTTTGACCAAGCCAATCATAAACTCGACCAACATTGAGCACAGCCTTCTCATAGAGAAAACCAGATAGTCCAAGAAAAACTCCCATAAGGAGGTAAATCCAATACTGATCCAAGGTCATGAGAGGGATATTATCAGGCATATCTAGCACTGGCGTTAGACCAAATATGAGCAGAGAGACAAAGTTTGCTACGAGACTAGCTGCTAGAGTAGATACCCAGAAAAAGCGAGAAAAGTGATGATAGACTTCTTCTACGACAAAGAGAAGTCCTGCAATAGGTGCATTAAAGGCCGCAGCTAGACCAGCGGCAGCTCCACTAGCAATCAAGGAGCGTTCCTCTACTGGACTGGATTTGAGCCATTTGGCAATTCCTTTACCACCGACTGCTCCAAGTTGAATACTTGGTCCTTCACGCCCTAGCATAAGGCCACTAGCAATAGCCAAAATTCCTAGAATATATTTTTTCCAAAGTACGCCCCACCAGTTGAGAGTCATCAATCCCTTTAATTCGGCTTCAACTTGAGGAATTCCTGAACCTTTGATGTCTTTTTCTGACCGAGTTAATTTCGCACTGAGCCAACAAACTATTAAATAAAATAGACCAATGATAAAAAGATTGCGCACTAGGTGCGCTTGATCTTGATAAAGTCCTTGTATCAGGTGGAAGCCTTTTTCGATTAAAAACCGAAAAGATCCGACGATGAGTCCGACGACGAGACCCACGATGATGCCTCGTCCAACTTGGGATAATATGGTGCTTGAGGCAAAGGCAAATTCTTTCTTGGAACTTAGTGTTTCTGACTGTTCCTCCATAATCATTCCTTCTAACTTAACTTTCTTTTTCTCCTGAAACCAGCGATTTAATGGGTTCAAAGCTGGTTCGGTGAATTGGGGTAACTCCTAGTTTATCCAGTCCTTCCAGGTGTTTAGCTGTTCCATATCCTGCATTAGTAGCGAAATCATAGCCAGGGAACTGCTGATCGTAGTCCTTCATCAATTCATCACGTGTCACCTTGGCTACTATAGAAGCTGCTGCAATTGAAAGGGAATTAGCATCTCCTTTGATGATAGATGTTTGTGAAATGGGCAAGTCCAGTTTCATGGCATCTATCAAGAGATGTTCAGGTTGAGGACTGAGCTGGGAGATTGCTTCCTTCATGGCCAGTTTGGTTGCTTCATAGATATTGACTTGGTCGATGATTTGATTGTCCATGATACCAATGCCGATTGACAGGGCTCGGTTTTGAACGGCTTGATAAATTTCTAGATGTTTCTTTTTAGGAATTTTCTTGCTGTCGTTGAGGCCTCTAATCTTACAATTTTTAGGCAAAATAACGGCTGCAGCGACTACAGGCCCAGCCAGAGGACCACGACCAACCTCGTCAACACCTGCTATCAAGGTCAATCCTTGCCTATAAAGTTCCTTTTCGTAGGAAAGCATGGATTCCAAACGAAGATCCTCATCCAATTCTGCCTGAATGGCTTTTTTACGCTTGCTGATTTCCTTTTGAACTCCAGAACGATTATCCTGCTCGAGTTCTAAAAAAATAGGGCTTTCTAACTCCTTGACCGTTGCAAGGAGTTCTTTGATTTCTTTAATCGTCGCCATCGAGGTCTTCCAATGTATCTAAGGTATAGTTACCGAGTTTGCCGTCGCGAACTTCCTTCACGAAGAGACTGTAAAAGCGATCATAGTCGTCACGGAAACCGAGGGCACGGGTCATATCCATAATAATAACAGGCGCTTCTTCCTCAATTTTCATTTGTTTGAAGCGTTCGGCCAACTTTTCTGGATAATGTTCTTTGAAATAATTCAGACCAAAAATGGTTACCTCGTCCATAGGAAGCAACTGGTCTTTGATAGCTCCAGTCAAGGCCAACTTAAGCGCAACAGTTTCATCTTCAAACTTAGGCCAGAGAATCCCTGGTGTATCCAAGATTTCCAAGTCTTTATTGGTTTTGAGCCATTGTTGCCCCTTGGTCACACCTGGTTTGTTACCGACAACGGCAATTTTCTTACCAGCCAAGCGGTTCATGAGAGTTGATTTACCAGCATTTGGAATCCCGATAATCATGGTACGCAAGGTTTCAATCTGGATACCACGTTCTTTTTGACGAGCTATCTTATCAGCCATGAGCTTTTTGGCCGCATCTGTTACAACTTTTACAGTCACTTGCTCTTTGGAGTTGATAGCTAACGTCTGGATTCCCTGTGATTCAAAATACTGGCGCCATTCCTTGGTAATTGCTGGGTCAGCTAAGTCTGCCTTGTTTAAAATCAAGAGTTTTGGTTTGTCACCAACAATTTTGGTCAACATAGGATTTTGACTAGATAGAGGTAAGCGTGCATCCACCAAAATCGTTACAAAATCAACAAATTTTAAATTTTCCTGCACCTGTCGACGTGCTTTAGACATGTGGCCAGGAAACCATTGAATAGTAGCCATTGAGTTTTTTTCCTTTCGTAGCAAGGGTTTAGAGCCCCTATTTTATTTTACTATTGTTTGAACATAGAGAGTTTTCAAATGAATGGTGTTCAAACAGTTCTTATTTAATTACATAGAAATCTACTTTATATTATATCATGCCTTCTCTATTTTGTCCGATGATAGCCCTTCAAGCTCCCTGAATAGAAAAAGCGACTCTATAATATTTGTAGTGGGTAAATCCCCTATGGATATTATGGAGTCTATTTTGTGTAGAAAAAGTTCCATAGAAAAAATCATATGGAATCATTACTTTTATCACAAAACCACTCGATATCAAAGAATCAAATATCAAAAAAGAAAGGACAAATTTCGTCCTTTCTAGATCTTAGCTGACTTCAACCTACTACAGTTGACAAAGAGCCCAAATTAATTTGATATTCCTAATCAATTTGTTCATATCTTATTCCAATAAACCATATATTGATTGTGATAATTTATCCAATACCCCTGTGAGAATAAGAGAACCACTCATTAATTAGACTAGCGATTTCTTTAGGTGCTTCAGTATAAAGCTCATGGCCAAAGTTCTCTAGAAAAATAGTATCAAAATAGTCTGGCAATTCTTTTAGGGCTTCCTCTCTCCATGTAGCTTCATTAGGATAGCGAGGACTAATAAACAAGGTATCTCCCATTTCTCTCTTAAAAGCTTGTATTTTCCTCCGTAGGCGGAGGATCGCTTCTATATTTTCATAATTTATAGCCAACTCATATCTATTATACTTCGCATTCCAGTGATAGGACTGTCTTACAGCTTTCTCCATATTTTCTGACCAATATTTTGCTTCGGATTTTTCTTTAGAAATAAGAACATCTAAGTCCGAAACAACTTGAGATTCAATATAGTTTTCAGTTTCCTCTAACTCTGTATCTAAAGGTAAAATCTTATCTAAATCTAGATAGCCACCATCCAAAAGAATCAATTTCTTCACTTCTTGAAATTCCGATGCGAGATAACGAGCCAAATCTCCTCCAAGAGAATGGCCTATCAGACAGATGGATTCTTCCTCTTCTATCGATTTTTTAAACCATGATTTCAATTCTGTTTCATCTCGAAGATGCTTTTCATATGGATTTAGAAAAAAAATCTGCGAATCTAGTTCTTGAAGAAAATCCTTGCTATGATAAACATTGCTTCCCAGACCGCCAATAAAAAATGTCTTCATTCTCTACTTAATACTATGCTTATTCATCTTTTGTTCAAAGATAGTCGTGATAATCTGACGTAACTCTTCGCGTTCTTTTTCTGGAATTTCACCACTTGTTTGAGCTGCAGCGTAGAGTTCAGGGTATTCAATTGAAATACGTTTAATCGTACGTGTCGTAGCATGTTTTCTGACAAAAAACGGGATTCGCTTAATCAAGTCTTGTGGTACTAGCGCAAGAATCTTCTCAGCAGTTTCCTTGTCACTAATCTTAGACGTAGTCAGCCCCTTCTTAATCATTTCCTGTTCTTTTTCTGTAAAATCTTTTAATTCCATTCGATAAATCCTCCTATTTTCTTTACCTTAAATTATATACCAATTGTAGCAAGACGACAAATAGTCTGTTTGTAAAATGCTCTCTATACTACAATTTTCCTGTCGCTCATAATTGCTCTTTAATGAAAAATCACAAATCCTTTTGACGAGATGACAAGCTGATTCTCCGATTCTTGGCAATTGCTTGCTAGTGCTACTACTTCTTTCTCTACAATATAATCTTCTTTTGATTGGTTGAAAATCGCTTTGAGGATTTGCCCTTCGTATTTCCATTCCAGAGCTACTAGATCAGGTTTGATTTCTTGAAGGCTATACTTGCCATACTGAATGGTTGATGACGCTTGTTTTCTAATATTAATCAGCTGCTTCATGAAATTCAGCATATCATCGTCACTTGATACACGTTCCCAAGGCATACAACGTCGACAATCTGGGTCTGGTCCTCCGGTCAAGGCTAGCTCGGTTCCGTAGTAGATACATGGTGTTCCCTTTTGTAAAAAGAGAAAGGCTAAGGCTGATTTAACCAGTTGCACATCCTCATTGGCCGTCCACAAAATACGTTCTGTATCATGAGAATCCAAAAGATTAAACATAACCTCTGAAATCTGCTGCTTGTAATGCATAGATTGGCCATTGATTTCATCGATAAACTGTTCCGTCTTCTTAATACCTCGTAAAAAATACTCCTTGATGCTATCAGATAACGGATAGTTCATGACAGCATGGAACTCATCTCCATTTAGCCAAGGCTGAGACCTATGCCAGACTTCTCCTAAAATATAAAGATCAGGTTTTTTAGCTAAAACTGCCTTACGAAAATCCCTCCAAAACTGATGGTCAATCTCATTAGCCACATCCAACCGCCAAGCATCGATATCAAACTCTTCAATCCAATAAGTCGCAACCTTCAAAAGATAGTCCTTGACCTCTGGATTGGCTGTATTTAGCTTAGGCATATAGTCCTCGAAACCAAAAGCATGATAAGGCAACTCTCTCTTGTTGGCTAGTTTTTCAGTCATCACTGGAAATTGTTGAATATGGAACCAATCTTTATAAGCAGATTGCTCACCATTTTCGACAACATCTTGCCATTGAGGTGATTGCGAACCAATATGGTTAAATACA
>JAWHFN010000051.1:0-9861 GCA_032565555.1 Streptococcus mitis
GGGCTTTGCCTTCTTCGGTATAGAGGATTTCCGCAGAACGAAGTTTGGCATTGTACTGGTAGCCCATTGAAAATCCGTGGGCACCTGTATCATGAATTACCAGCAAATCACCGATTTCTGTATGAGGCAGTTCGCGATTCACTGCAAATTTATCATTGTTTTCACAGAGTGAACCAACCACATCTACCACTTCAGCTGGCCCATCTGGATGGGTCACGTTAGTAATATGATGGTAGGCTCCATACATAGCTGGACGCATAAGGTTGACTGCTGATGCATCCACACCTAGATAGGTACGGTAGGTTTTCTTCTTATGAGTAACTCTTGTGACCAAAGCACCGTGAGGTGCTAACATAAAGCGACCCAATTCGGTAAAAATCTTAACCTGACCAAGACCTGCTGGCGTAAGGACCTCTTCATACACCTTACGAACTCCCTCACCAATCAAGGCGATATCGTTCGGCTCCTGGTCTGGACGATAATTGACACCAATACCGCCAGAAAGATTGATAAAGTCTAGCGAAATACCCAACTTTTCCTTGATTTCAACAGCCAATTCAAAAAGCTGACGCGCCAACTCTGGATAATAGAGATGGGTTACGGTATTGGACGCTAGGAAGGAGTGAATCCCAAAAGTCTTAGCTCCTTTTTCCTTCAAGATGGCAAAAGCTTCAAAGAGCTGATCCTTGGTCATGCCAAACTTGGCTTCTCCAGGATTGTCCATGATGTCTGTCCCCAGTTCAAAAACGCCTCCAGGATTGTAACGACAAGAGATGATTTCTGGAATACCTGCTGCACGCTCTAGATGTTCAATATCTTCAAAGGCATCCAAGTTAATGGTCGCACCCAATTCACACGCATAGGCGTATTCCATGTCTGGCGTGTTGTTTGAAGAGAACATAATCTCAGAACCAGGGAAATTCAGTTTATGGCTCATCAAAAGCTCCACATAACTAGAGCAGTCCACACCACAGCCTTCCTCTTGGAGAATTTTCAAGATAGCTGGTGTTGGAGTAGCCTTAACTGCAAAATATTCCTTAAAGCCCTTATTCCACGAAAAGGCTTGGTTGACAGCTCTTGCCTTCTCACGAATTCCCTTCTCATCATACAAGTGAAAAGGAGTCGGGAACTCAGCAGCAATCTTTTCTAAGTCTTCTTTATTGATAAATGGTGTTTTCATAAGTTTCCTTCTATTCTATTTGCAAAGAAAGGCTGGGACAATCGTTCCAACCTTTAGTTCTATCTCTTATTTATCTTCGTCAAAGATATTACCAACCTCAACATCGATGGCTTGGTTCTTGACATCAATATTGGTTACCTTCAAGAGTGACTTGTAGTCAAACTGCTTTTCACGTTCTTCTTGGGCATTGTCCGCAAAGACCGCTACACCTGCCAATTCTGAATCAAACTCACGCAAAAGGCTGATCATCCCATTGACAGTTCCGCCACCTTTCAAGAAGTCATCCACAATCAAGACACGGCTGCCTGCCTTGAGACTGCGTTTTGAAAGGAACATTTTCTCAATGCGGTCTCCACTTGAACCGGATACATAGTTGACGCTGACAGTTGAACCTTCGGTAATTTTCAGGTCACGGCGCACAATAACAAAGGGAACATTGAGGACATTGGCAACTGCATTTGCAAGAGGAACACCCTTAGTCGCTACAGTCATAACTGCATCAATTTTTTGGTCCATAAAGCTCTTGGCAATAATGCGTCCAATATTTTTCAAGATAGCTGGTGTGCTAAGTAAATCGGACAGGTAGATATAACCACCTGGCAAGATACGGTCACTTTCTGACAACTTGGCACGCAAGTCCTCAACCATTTCCTTGGCATCATGGCTTGAGATTGATGGTGTGAAAATGACACCACCACCAGCACCAGTTACTGTCTGGATATGACCGATTTCAATTTCCTCAAAGGCACGTTTGATAATGACGATATCCTCTGAGATGGATGATTTAGCAGATTCATACTTTTCAGCAAAAGTATTGAGACTAGTTAGTTTATAAGGATTATTAATCAAATAGTTGGAAATAACAACCATCCGATCACTTCTTCTTAATTTCATTTCTATTTCCCACTTCATTTAATTTTGATATTTTATCTATTATACCATATTCACATAAAAAAACGAACATTCTTATCCTAAAAATGCTCGTTTTTCTTAAATTATTAATCTAAATCTGGTTTATAGAAGGAACGATTGTCCATAGCGAAGATTTTATTGGTCATCTCTCCTTTATCCACCAAAGCCAGAGCTGTTGACATCATCATCATGCTTGCATCCAGATTATCAATCATATGGATAATCTCTGCTTCCATAATGCGTGGACGGACTGGACTTCCATACTCAAGCAAGCCGTGGTGACTAAGGATGACGTGACGAAGCAGAACGACTTCTTCCTTGGTATCATCGATACCGAGTTCAATAACTGTCTTGGTAATTTCGCTATCAATCAAAGCAATATGCCCAAGAAGATTGCCTCGCACTGTGTACTCGGTCTGGTCTGGTCCCGTCAACTCGATGACCTTAGCCAAGTCATGCAGCATAATCCCCGCATAGAGCAGGCTCTTATTGAGCTGAGGATAGACTTCGCTAATGGCATCTGCCAAACGCACCATGGTTGCCGTATGATAGGCCAAACCCGTTTCAAAGGCATGGTGATTAGTCTTGGCAGCGGGATAGGAGTAAAATTCCTTATCATACTTGGTGTAGAGCTTTCGGACAATCCGTTGCCAAACAGGATTTTCAATTTTAAAAATCATTTGCGACATATAGTCACGTATTTCCTTGACATCAACTGGTGACTTGACCTTGAAATCAGCTGGATCATTGGGTTCACCAGCTTGAGGCAAGCGTAGGGTGATTTGATTGACCTGTGGAGTGTTGTTATAAACTTCTCGGCGCCCTTTCATGTGGACAACCTTACCTGCGGTAAAGGCCTCAACGTTATGAGGTTGGGCATCCCAGAGCTTCCCTTCAATCTCGCCACTATCATCTTGGAAGGTAAAAGCTAGGTAATTTTTCCCAGCGCGAGTTTGCCTCAGGTCAGCTGACTTGATTAGGTAAAAGCCTTCAAACAGCTCATCTTTTTTCATGTGACTAATCTTCATATTCTTCCTCATCTTCTTGGAAATGGAGTAGATCAAGCGCAGGCTCACCTTCTGATAACTCAATGTGACGGAGCGTCCGCTCGATAGCTGTAGTGCGACGGTTTAATAGTTCATCAATATTGCCAGAGGCATGTTGGAGATGTTTTTGTGCCTTGACCAGAATGCCACCGAACTTGCCAAACTCGGTCTTGACACTGGCAAGAGTCTTGCTGATATGGTCGGCACTCTTTTGGATATTGAGAGTTTTGAAGCCAACTGATAGGGAGTTAAGAAGGGCTGATAGGGTACTTGGACCTGCAACAATAATCTGCTCCTCCCGTCTCAAGTCATCAAAGAAAACCGGATTGCGGACTATTTCTGAGTAAAGACCTTCTGTCGGAACAAACAAGACTCCAAAATTGGTCGTCCGAGGTGGTGCTATGTACTTGTTCCTGATATCCTTGGCAAAGCGCTTGACGCTGGCTAGGAGCGACTTACGACAGCGTTCAATTTCGTCCTTGTCGCCTGCTTCATAGGCTTCTTCTAAGCGGTAATAATCTGCCAGTGGAAACTTGGAGTCAATCGGTAGGTATACGTATTCTTGGTCTCCCTGTCCAGGTAGCTTGATGGCATACTCCACTCGTTCACTAGAGTTTTCAACCGTTGCGTATTCTCGTTCATACTGGGCTGGTGTCATGATATCTTCGATAATTTGCCCCAGTTGCAATTCACCCAGAATCCCTCTCGTCTTGGTTCCTGAGAGAACCTTGTTAAGAGTTCCAACATCACGGGCAACTGTCTGCATTTCTCCCAGACCACGATTGACCGACTCCAGTTGTTTGGAAACTGTCTCAAAGGAAGCCTGCAAGCGTGTCTGCAAGGTCTTTTCTAACTTTTCCTCGACTGTCTGGCGCATTTGTTCCAAACGTTGCTCATTTGATTCCTGCAAGGCTTGGAGACGTTGGTCAGTCTTGTCTCTGGTTTGGAGGAGATTATCTGTCATTTCTTGACGGACTTGCGTCAGACCTTGGTGCAATTCAATTCGCACTTCCTTCAAACGGTCACTGACAGCCACTTCCAAGTCTTTTTGATCTAACTGACTGGCTTGTCTGGCTTGTTCAAAACGGTAATCCAACTGGTCTGACAAGTGATCTGCCTGATCCTCCAAGCTCTTGCTGAGATGTTTTTCCTGCTTATCCTGTCTCTGCCAAATCAGAAAGAGGCCAGCTAGATTGGCAAGTAATAATAGAACAAGTAAACTTTCCATCCTACCTCCTATCCTTGCTATGCAAGACAACCACATAGCCATCTGGGCAAGTCACCGAAACTTCCCTATCTATATATTCGTTAGAAGCGTACACTTTTTTAAAGAAAAAATTTTCCTCTGTCAACTCATACTTGGCACCAAGAATGGTCAGCTGGCTATCCCGAACTGGCATAAAGGCTAGGTAGTCATAGTCTGAACGCGGTTCAAGCTGACTGGTCCCTTCTGGACAGTAGGCAATTAAGTTTTGTCCATCCTCAATCGCTATCTGGCGCATATAGGGTGCCAACTTGGGATTGCTAGGCAGAAAGACATTAGCCAGCATGTGATCAATACGGCCACCCAAAGCACCGAAAATAGTGACCTGAGCCTGAGAATTCTTCTCAAAAATGGTTAAGAGAGCCAACTCCAAGTCAGTATCATCTTTTTCTGGTCGCGCTTGAACAAAATGCTGGGCATTTTTTTGAATTACCTGTCGCTCTTCTTCCGTTACAGAATCAAAATCCCCAACTGCTAGGGCGAGAGGAAGTCCTTCTTCCATGACCCAAAGCGAGCCTCGATCCACACCGACAAAGCAATCAAAATCCGTCCGGTAGTGACCTCGGTCTCCACCTGCAAAAACGGCAACCCTAGTCCAGTTGTTTTCTAAGAGTTTGTACTCGCTCATTGACATCTCCCTTAAAGACATAGGAACCTGCTACAAAAACGGTCGCACCAGCTTCTTTAGCCTGAGCAATGGTCTGATCATCAATCCCGCCATCCACTTCGATTTCAAAGTTCAAGCCTTTTTCCTCACGAAGAGCAACCAACTCACGAACCTTATCCATGGTTTCAGGTAGAAAGGCTTGACCACCGAAGCCAGGGTTCACTGTCATGACTAAGACTTGGTCAACTAGGTGAAGGACATGCTTAATCGCCTCAACAGGCGTACCAGGATTGATAACGACTGAAGGCTTAACACCGAGCGAACGAATCTTTTGGAGGGCTCCGTGGATATGAGGCGTTGCTTCAACATGGATACTGATGATATCTGCCCCTGCGCGCGCAAAGTCTTCTAAGTGGTGTTCAGGATTCGCCACCATCAAGTGGCAGTCAAAGACCATCTTACTATGAGGGCGAAGAGCTTCGACCACACCTGCACCAAAACTGATTTGTGGCACAAAGTGCCCATCCATGATATCGATATGGGCATATTCTGCCCCAGTTGCTTCTAAGCGTTTGATTTCACGTTCAAAGTTGGCATAATCTGCTGCCAGAATTGACGGAGCAATCTTGTATTGAGACATAGGTTTCTCCTTATTTTGGAATTTTTTTGCTGACTTTTTTGTAGGTTTCTCTACGATTTTCAATTTCACTGAGGAATTGCAGGTAGTTGTCAAAACGGAAGCTGGCAATAGTCCCTTCTTCCACTGCTGGCTTCACTGCACAGGACGGCTCATGGGTATGGGTACAAGTACGGAACTTACAATCTCGGCTAACAGTAGCAATCTCTGGGAAGGCCTGATTGAGGTCTTCAGCCGTTGTTACTTCATAATCCAGCGATGAAAAACCTGGTGTATCTGCGATTTTACCCCCATTGAGGTTGTAAAAACTAACAGCTCGAGTAGTGTGGCGCCCGCGACCCAGACTGTCTGAAATTTCTCCTGTTTCAAGATTGAGATCTGGTGCGATTTTATTGAGAAGAGTTGATTTCCCAACACCTGTCTGCCCCATAAAGACTGTAACCTTGTCTGTTAACAAGGGCAAAAATTCTTCTTTACTGGTCACAAAGTCGTAGCCGATATCACCATAAGTCTGTTCATAAAAATCCAGTTCTCCTCTATCTTCCAGTAGGTCCATCTTGGAAATATAAACGATGGGATGGATGTCCTTGTGCTCCAAAAGAACCAAGAAACGATCCAGCAAATTGCTGTTAAAATCAGGTTCCTTGACAGACATGATCACCACAGCTTGGTCAATATTTACAATAGGCGGACGGACCAGACTATTTTTGCGTTCATGAATCTTGAGAATATAGCCTTCTGAATTTTCCTCGGCAGAGAAATCTACCAAGTCCCCAACGTAAGGGGTATGACCTTTTTTACGGAAATTTCCACGCGCTCGTGTTTGATAGACCTGGCCATCACTCTCTACATAGTAGAAGCCTGCCAAGGCCTTAATAATTTGTCCCTGCATCTTAGAGTCCTTGCCCTTTAAGCGCGTCTGCTAGACTGGCAAATTCTGACAAGCTGAGAGCTTCTCCACGCACACTTGGTGACAAGCCTGCTTGGTCCAAAGCCTTGGTCAGCTTGTCCTTAACTTCCTCAGTCTTGCCAAAGTAACCTGTCAGGTTATTCCATAAAGTCTTGCGTCGATGAGTGAAACTAGCCTTAGAAACCTTAAAGAAGAAGTTCTCGTCTTCCACTGCTACGGCTGGTTCTGGACGACGCACCATTTTCAAAATAGCAGAGTCCACGTTTGGCGCTGGCACAAATACCGTACGAGGCACGATGAAGGCAACCTTGGCAGTCATGTAATACTGCACAGCGATTGACAAGCTACCGTAAGCCTTGGTGTTAGGTTGGGCTGAGATACGATCCGCCACTTCTTTTTGCATCATAACCACAAACTCACTAAAAGGAATTCCGCTCTCGATCAAGTGCATGAGAATAGGCGTCGTGATGTAGTAAGGCAAATTAGCCACTACCTTGATTGGCAGGTCAGGATTTTTAAAATTCTGGATATGCTGCGCCAAATCGACCTTGAGAATGTCCTCGTTAACTACCGTCACATTGTCAAAATCACGTAGGGTATCTGCCAAAATCGGTACCAAACGGTGGTCGATCTCAAAGGCCATAACTTCTGCTGCACGCTCAGCCAAAAACTCCGTCAAGGCACCAATCCCTGGCCCGATTTCGATGACATTGACCTGGTCATCAATCTCAGCCGTATCCACGATTTTTTGTAGGATATTGGTATCCGTCAAGAAATTTTGCCCAAAGGACTTTTTAAAGGTAAAACCGTGACGCTCCAGCACTGCCTTGGTCACGCTATAATCTGCAATTCTCATCTATTCTCTTTTCTATTATCTGTTACTACTATTGTAACACATTCCCCTTGTATTTTGGGGGTGAAAATCATACCAAAAAACTATCTTTCCTCATGAAGAAAGATAGTCTTGGAAATCTTTAAAGGTGGACTTATCGGTTCTCTCGAAACATACGTTCGAAAAAATCAGCTTCTTGATAACTTCGATTTTCGGGTAGGGTCAAATCTACATCCTCCTCCACATCATCCACTGTCAGTTCAACCGTTTGAGGTAAATTTTTCAAACGATAATGCTTTTGCCTTTGACCTTCAATACTAGCAAAATCAAGCAAATAGCCATTCACTCGGATTTGAACCAAAAGGAGATGATTGGTCATATTTTCCATGATGAGAATATCTTCTAAACCACCTCTGGCACTAGGATAATCAGATACCCTGCGAATACGGATTTTTTCACACATGAGCAAGCTCCCTCATATCAATGATTTCATCTGCCTTATTCCAGATTAGGGGATTATGAGTCGCAATGATGATAATTCGATTTTCATCTTTCAAGCCCACCAAGAGATTCATAACCTCCTCTGAATTTTCAGGATCAAGAGCTGCTGTTGGTTCATCTGCCAAAATCAAGGGTGGATTTTTCAAAATAGTCTTCGCAAGGGCAACTCGTTGAGCCTCTCCCCCAGATAAAGTATAAATTTTTTGTTCTAGATCCAAATACCCTAGATTAACCTTTTCTAAAGCCTCCACTTGCCTTTCCAAACGTTCTACTTTTGAAATTTTTTGACCAACAAAGCCCAAATCCAAATTCTCTTTGATTGATTGGTTTTCTAAGAGTCCAAAATTTTGAAAGAGATAGCCCATCTGGTCTCGAAAATACTCACGAGTGGGAATGGTTTTTAAATCTTTCCCCTGATAGAGAACTCTTCCACCATCTATCTTTTCTAGCTTTCCTAAGATATTAAGCAAAGTCGTCTTTCCGCTTCCACTCTTTCCGATTAAGGCATAAACCTTGCCCTTCTCCAACTTGAGATTTAAACCAGAGAAAATCGCGCGGTCATTAAACTTCTTTTCCAATTCTTGAATATCAATCATCTTATTTTCCTTTCAATACTGCCATGCTACCAGCTTCTTCCTTTTTATCCTGCCTTACTAAAATCAAGAGGGCGTTAAGAGTAAATAAAGCTACAACTAGAGCGCTAATCAAGCTATCTCCTGTCAAAACACTAGATAGGATTAGCCCAAGTAAGAGAACTCCTCCTTGCGCCAGTAAGTACTTGCCATGAAGCTCATAGATTGTCATACCAGAAAGACGTTTAATCATGATCTCCCGTCTAAACTGCTCAAAATAGAGAAGATTCATGGAATCAAATAACAAGATAGCCGTAGACAGGGTCAAAATAGTCCCAATAAGGAGAGAGTAGAACTCCATCCGTTTGTCATTTAGTACCTTGGCAAAAAACAGCTGGCTTTTTACCAAATAAGAGACCTTGTGATACAGACCTTGCTCTTTTAGAGCTGTGATACTATCTCCATATCGATCTAGTTTCAAGGCACTATTAGCCGTAGTTCCCCATAACATCCCTGCAACAGGTCTTGTTCCAGTCGCTTGCGGCGTTAAAACTACAATAATCGGATCTTTTAGGTACTGGCGTGTCGTCTTGTACCCATCGTTATAGAGGAAGCGTTCCTGTCCTGTTTCTGTAAAAGCTAGCCTTACCTGTGGGAGGTAGTGTTTCTGACTCGTCACTTCTACACTTTCAGATGAAAAGTTTTGCAGGTAATCTGTAAATAATTCTTGATAGTAGGCAGACTGCTCTCGCAAGCTCTCAGGCAAGATCAGCCCAAACTCTCCCTCAGACAAGTTTTGCATCTTATCCATAAACTCTGAAGAAACGGTAATCTTTTCTTCTATCAGATAGCGCGGTGAGACATAGATAACATTCCCTGACGGTGTGTAGTCACTGAGACGATTGCCATCTAGGTCCACTTCTGCTCCATCTGAGAAATTGTCAACATTGCTCATAATATAAAAAGAGTCTGTATTAGCTAACCGTTCTTCAGTAAATGTCTGCCACTCACGATTATCCTTACGCATTCCTTCTTCATCGGCAAATGCACTAGACCAACCAAAGGATAGACGGTAACGGTCTGAGGACTGGCTCCATTTATCGCTAGCTCTCTCCATCTCCTGCATTTCACGGTAGTGGGGTAGGAGAGCAGTCGCACTCGAACCGACCACCAGCACGGCCAAGAGTTGCCCCACCATCATCAATGTCATCATACGTTTGAGAGGGAGTTTCCCTTTCAATAGATCCACCAGACTATTTTCTTGTAAACCAAGTAGATACACGACACTTAATAAGGTAGAAATCCCTACCAAGGCCAATCCATAAAGCAAAAGACCAATGATGACCAGTTGCACCGTTGCCATAAACAAGGCACCTTAATACCAGAGAATCCCCAATCCC
>JAWHFN010000052.1:0-9608 GCA_032565555.1 Streptococcus mitis
AAAATTGCCCTACAAAATACTGCACGGCCTATGATGGATGCAACGTCTTGGAAAGAAAAAAGTCAATACTTTGCATCACCTAGACAACAGGGAGCAGGCTTAATTAATGTGGCTAATGCTTTGAGAAATGAAGTTGTAGCTACTTTCAAGAACACGGATTCTAAAGGTTTGGTAAACTCTTATGGTTCTATTTCTCTTAAAGAAATAAAAGGAGATAAAAAATACTTTACAATTAAGCTTCACAATACATCAAACAGACCTTTAACCTTTAAAGTTTCAGCATCAGCGGTAACTACAGATGCTCTAACTGATAGACTAAAACTGGATGAAACATACAAAGATGAAAAATCTCCAGATGGTAAGCAAATTGTTCCAGAAATCCACCCAGAAAAAATCAAAGGAGCAAATATCACATTTGAGCATGACACCTTCACTATAAGCCCAAATTCTAGCTTTGATTTGAATGCTGTGATAAATGTTGGGGAGGCTAAAAATAAAAATAAATTTGTAGAATCATTTATTCATTTTGAGTCAGTGGAAGAAATGGAGGCTCTAAACTCCAACGGGAAGAAAACAAATTTCCAACCTTCTTTATCGATGCCTCTAATGGGATTTGCTGGGAATTGGAACCACGAACCAATCCTTGATAAATGGGCCTGGGAAGAAGGTTCAAAATCAAAAACAATGGAAGGTTATGATGATGATGGTAAACCAAAAATTCCAGGAACCTTAAATAAGGGAATTGGTGGAGAGCATGGTATAGATAAATTTAATCCAGCAGGAGTTATACAAAATAGAAAAGATAAAAATACAACATCTCTAGATCAAAATCCAGAATTATTTGCTTTCAATAACGAAGGGATCAACGCACCATCATCAAGTGGTTCTAATATTGCTAAAATTTATCCTTTAGATTCAAATGGAAATCCTCAAGATGCTCAACTTGAGAGAGGATTAACACCTTCTCCACTCGTATTAAGAAGTGCAGAAGAAGGATTGATTTCAATAGTAAATACAAATAAAGAGGGAGAAAATCAAATCGACTTAAAAGTCATTTCGAGAGAACACTTTATTAAAGGAATTTTAAACTCTAAGAGAAATGATGCAAAGGGAATCAAATCTTCTAAGCTAAAAGTTTGGGGTGACTTGAAGTGGGATGGACTCATCTATAACCCTAGAGGTAGAGAAGAAAATGCACCAGAGAGTAAGGATAACCAAGATCCAGCTACTAAGATAAGAGGTCAATTTGAACCGATTGCAGAAGGTCAATATTTCTATAAATTTAAATATAGATTAACTAAAGATTACCCATGGCAGGTTTCCTATATTCCTGTAAAAATTGATAATACAGCCCCTAAGATTGTTTCGGTTGATTTTTCAAATCCTGAAAAAATTAAGCTGATCACAAAGGATACTTATCACAAGGTAAAAGATCAATACAAGAATGAAACCCTATTTGCGAGAGATCAAAAAGAACATCCTGAAAAATTTGATGAGATTGCAAACGAAGTTTGGTATGCTGGCGCCGCTCTTGTTAATGAAGATGGAGAGGTTGAGAAAAATCTTGAAGTAACTTATGCAGGTGAGGGTCAAGGAAGAAATAGAAAACTTGACAAAGACGGAAATACCATTTATGAAATTAATGGTGCGGGAGATTTAAGAGGAAAAATCATTGAAGTCATTGCATTAGATGGTTCTAGCAATTTTACAAAGATTCATAGAATTAAATTTGCTGATCATGCTGATGAAAAGGGGATGATTTCCTATTATCTAGTAGATCCTGATCAAGATTCATCTAAATACCAAAAGCTTGGCGAGATTTCCGAATCTAAATTTAAAAATTTAGAAAATAGAAAAGAGGATAGTCTTAAAAAAGATACAACTGAGGAAGAAAATCATCAAGATAATGAAGAGTCTATCGAAGAAAAATCTAGCTTGACTATTCATAAAACTATTTCAACAATTAGAGAATTTGAAAGTAAAGACTTGAAGAAACTCATTAAAAAGAAATTTAGAGAAGTTGATGACTTTACAAGTGAAACTGGTAAGAGAACAGAGGAATACGATTATAAATACGATGATAAGGGAAATATCATTGCTTATGACGATGGTAGTGCCTTAGAATATGAAACTGAAAAACTTGACGAAATCAAATCAAAAATTTATGGTGTTCTAAGCCCGTCTAAAGATGGACACTTTGAAATTCTTGGAAAGATAAGTAATGTTTCTAAAAATGCCAAGGTATATTATGGAAATAATTATAAATCTATAGAAATCAAAACGACTAAGTATGATTCCCACTCAAAAACGATGACATTTGATTTATACGCTAATATTAATGATATTGTGGATGGATTAGCTTTTGCAGGAGATATGAGATTCTTTGTTAAAGATGATGATCAGATAAAAGCTGAAACTAAAATTAGAATGCCTGAAAAAAATAAGGAAACTAAAACAGAATATCCCTATGCATCAAGTTATGGGAATGTAATAGAATTAGGAGAAGGCGATCTTTCAAAAAACAAACCAAACAATTTAACGGACATGGAATCTGGTAAAATCTATTCTGATTCAGAAAAACAACAATATCTATTAAAGGATAATATCATTCTGAGAAAAGGCTATGCACTAAAAGTGACTACCTATAATCCTGGAAAAACGGATATGTTAGAAGGAAATGGAGTCTATAGCAAGGAAGATATAGCAAAAATACAAAAGGCCAATCCTAATCTAAGAGTCCTTTCAGAAAAAATAATTTATGCTGATAGTAGAAATGTTGAAGATGGAAGAAGTACTCAATCAGTATTAATGTCGGCTTTGGACGGCTTTAACATTGTAAGGTATCAAGTGTTTAGATTTAAAATGAACGATAAAGGGGAGGCAATCGATAAAGATGGAAATCTTGTAACAGATCCTTCTAAACTTGTATTATTTGGTAAAGATGATAAAGAGTACACTGGAGAGGATAAGTCCAATGTAGAAGCTATAAAAGAAGATGGCTCTACGTTATTTATTGATGCAAAACCAGTAAACCTTTCAATGGACAAGAACTACTTTAATCCATCTAAATCTAATAAAATTTATGTACGAAATCCAGAATTTTATTTAAGAGGTAAGATTTCTGATAAGGGTGGTTTTAACTGGGAGTTGAGAGTTAATGAATCGGTTGTAGATAATTATTTAATCTACGGAGATTTACACATTGATAACACTAGAGATTTTAACGTTAAGCTTAATGTTAAAGACGGTGACATCATGGACTGGGGAATGAAAGACTATAAAGCAAACGGATTCCCAGATAAGGTTACAGATATGGATGGAAATGTTTATCTTAAAACTGGCTATAGCGATTTGAATGCGAAAGCGGTTGGAGTACACTATCAATTTTTATATGATAATGTTAAACCAGAAGTAAACATTGATCCTAAGGGAAATACTAGTATTGAATATGCTGATGGCAAATCTGTAGTCTTTAACATCGATGATAAAAGAAATAATGGATTCGATGGTGAGATTCAAGACAAACATATTTATGTAAATGGAAAAGAATATAAATCATTTGATGATATTAAACAACTAACAGATAAGACACTAAACATTAAGATTGTTGTAAAAGATTTTGCAAGAAATACGACCGTAAAAGAATTCATTTTAAACAAAGATACGGGAGAGGTGAGCGAATTAAAACCTCATACGGTGACTGTGACCATTCAAAATGGAAAAGAAATGAGTTCTAAGATAGTGTCGGAAGAAGATTTCATTTTACCTGTCTATAAGGGGGAATTAGAAAAAGGCTATCAATTTGATGGCTGGGAAATTTCTGGTGTCGAAGGGAAAAAAGACGCTGGCTATGTTATTAATCTATCAAAAGATACCCTTATAAAACCTGTATTCAAGAAAATAGAGGAGAAAAAGGAGGAGGAAAATAAACCTACTTTTGATGTATCCAAAAAGAAAGATAAGGTGCAAGCAAATCATAATCAATTAGATGAAAGTCACAGAAAAGAGGATTTACAAAGAGAAAATCATTCCCACAAATTTGATTCAACTAAGGATGTCACAGCTACAGTTCCTGTACAAGTAAATTATAGTCAATTAGATGAAAGTCAAAGATCTGATTCAACTAAGGATGTTACAGCTCCAGGTCCTGATAAAAATGATAAAAACTTTGAAAATAAGAAGGAAGTTTATCTTAATGAACCAGAGAACATAGATAATAAACATACCAATATTGATAGTAAATCAACTACTAACAATGATAGGTTGCCAAAAACCGGAACAGTTAGCGAAGTCTTCACGTCATTAGTTGCCGGAATAATGTTTACTGTAGGTGCATTTCTTGGATTGAAGAAAAAAGATCAAGATTAAGACAAAAGCTATAGAAAAATGGTTTGTGTACTGAGATTAGATAGTGTGATGATGAAACAATTTTGTGAAAATAGCCATTTATAACTCAATTATTTAGTTTACTTTACTATTGATACTCTTTTTGGATTTATTAATGGACTTAGTTTTGACAACTAATGAATTGATTGAAAGGGTTAGTATTGACAATATTGGTCACATTGATTAGAAAATAGAGTCTATCAAAATTTAAAGGCTAATAGAGGTGATGAGACAATTTCAAGGAATTAAGTAGCGTTTGGTTGCTTAATTCCTTTTTATTTGTTCACCTGCTTCCTTATTTTATCGCTATTATTCAACCATTTAGACCGATATAGAGACCAGATAGGCAAAAGAACTTGTTCTTGAAGTTGACCTCTGCTATAATGATTTGTGTAAAGGACGTGAGGGGGGCAGTATTAGGCAACTCAAGTTCCTAAAAAAGAAATTGGAGATAAACAAATGAAAAAATTATTGGGGCTTGTATTTTTACTAGCAGCAGCGACAGTATTGTATTTTGGTTCTGTTGGCTGGCCAACTTTGGACATTAACCTCTGGTCATTGATTCCGGTAGGCTTGTTCCTCTTTTTTACTCTGGAGAATCTTTTGAAAAAAGACTACAAGGCTAGTCTGATGTGTTTGATTATTGCCTTTATCATCGCCAATGCAATTTTGGATCTGTTGCCAATTTCAAGTGGTTTGGTAATTGGAGCAGGTGTGCTGGCTTGTGTAGGTATTGGTTATCTATTTCCTGATAAAGAGAGTAAATAGAAATTATTGAAAAATAGATAAAGAAAAAACACTTCAATCATTGTATTTTAGTTTGATTGAGGTGTTTTTGATTTCATTTTTTATTTCTGAGCCATCAATTCAACAATCATCTCAATATACATGACAAGGGTTAATAAGAATCCAGCACGCCAGAAGAATTTGATGAATTTAGGATAGTAAAAGCTACGTTTTTTCAAAAGAAAGAAAAAAACGAGAATAATGGCTAGGAGTGAGAGGGCTAGGCCCAGTCTAGGGAGGAAATTATGGGTAAAGGTTTTAGCTGTAATCAGGTAATACTCAAATACCAAGACTGGAAAGGCCAAATCCGCAAAATTTCGTCCTAGTTTTTTTAATCTAAAAAGTTTGGTTATGATGATGCAGACTACTAAGGTCAGTATCAATAATAAAATAGATGCTAATTTCATTAAAATCATATCCATATTGTATCATAAAAAAAGGCTAAAGGAAACGAGAAACAGAGGAATTTATAGGAAAGTCAGGCTTTTGAGATTGTGGGTGATTTTTGTTATAATGAAAGTTATGAAATCTTATAATACCTTGAATGATTATTATCGAAAACTCTTTGGAGAAAAGACCTTTAAAGTCCCTATTGATGCGGGGTTTGACTGTCCCAATCGTGATGGGACTGTGGCTCATGGAGGCTGTACTTTTTGTACAGTTTCAGGTTCTGGAGATGCTATCGTAGCACCGGATGCGCCTATTCGTGAGCAATTTTATAAGGAAATTGACTTTATGCACCGTAAGTGGCCGGATGTTCAGAAGTATCTGGTTTATTTTCAAAATTTTACCAACACCCATGAAAAGGTAGAAATCATCCGAGAGCGCTATGAGCAGGCTATCAATGAGCCAGGTGTGGTAGGAATCAATATCGGAACACGCCCAGACTGTTTACCAGACGAAACCATCGAATATTTGGCTGAGTTGTCGGAGCGAATGCATGTGACGGTTGAATTGGGCTTGCAGACCACTTATGAAACAACCTCTGACCTGATTAACCGTGCCCACTCTTATGAGTTGTACGTGGAGACGGTCAAGCGTTTGAGAAAGTATCCAAAGATTGAGATTGTTTCTCATTTGATCAATGGCTTGCCTGGTGAAACCCATGAGATGATGGTTGAAAATGTTCGCCGCTGTGTCACGGATAACGATATTCAAGGGATTAAACTGCATTTGCTTCACCTGATGACCAATACGCGTATGCAACGAGATTACCACGAGGGACGTTTACAACTGATGAGTCAGGACGAATATGTCAAGGTCATCTGTGACCAACTGGAAATCATTCCCAAACATATCGTCATCCATCGAATCACAGGAGATGCACCTAGAGATATGTTGATTGGGCCTATGTGGAGCCTCAATAAATGGGAAGTGCTAAATGCTATTGAAACTGAAATGCGACGTCGTGGAAGTGTTCAAGGATGCAAGGCTGTAAAACAGGAGTTTGAAAATGAAAAGACCACTTGAGATGGCACATGATTTTTTGGCTGAGGTAGTGACAAAAGAGGATATCGTAGTGGATGCGACTATGGGAAATGGTCATGACACGCTTTTTCTAGCCAAGATAGCCCAGAAAGTCTATGCCTTTGATATTCAGAAGCAAGCCTTGGAAAAGACCCAAGAGCGTTTGAACCAAGCTGGAATGACAAATGCCCAGTTAATCTTGCAAGGTCATGAGACACTGGATCAGTTTGTGACAGAAGCCAAGGCAGGAATTTTTAATCTAGGTTATCTGCCGTCAGCTGATAAGTCAGTCATTACCCAACCTCAGACAACTATTGAAGCATTAGAAAAGTTGTGCCATTTGCTTGTCAAAGGTGGACGGATTGCCATTATGATCTACTATGGTCATGAAGGAGGCGACCTCGAGAGGGATGCTGTCTTGGATTTTGTTAGCCAGTTGAACCAACAAGAGTACACAGTTGCCATTTACCGAACTTTAAACCAAGTCAACAACCCGCCGTTTTTAGTTATGATTGAAAAATTAGAGAGATATAGACATGGATAAACAATACCTACGTGAAAAGCTGGATGCCATGCGCCAGAATTTTGTTGAATCAACCCACCACGAACGAGCAGTGGGTGTGTTAGACCAAGCGCATATGAGCAAAAAAATGCTTAAAATCAAGAAAAAATTAGTTGCTCTTGAAATGGAACGGTGCCAGAGAAAAATTGAGCACAAGGATTGTTCCAAGATTGACCAAAAAATCAAAGAGCAGAAGGAGATTTTTGAATCTTGTTGTAAAAAAGATTAAGGAGGTTGTGCGTGGAATTACTGATTTACCTCATCCTATTTTTACTGGTCTTGATTGTCTCAAGTACAACCAATAAGCTTCTGCCCTTTTTGCCCCTCCCTTTGGTGTAGATTCTTTTGGGAATTGTGATTGGTCTCTTTTTACCCAATACCGACTTTCACCTCAATACAGAGTTGTTTTTGGCCCTGGTTATCGGGCCCTTGCTTTTCCGAGAGTCTGAGGAAGCAGATATTACGGCTATTTTAAAACACTGGCGAATCATTATTTACCTCATATTTCCAGTGATTTTTATCTCGACTCTGAGTTTGGGTGGCTTGGCCCATCTTCTTTGGTTCAGCCTCCCCTTAGCGGCTTGTTTGGCAGTTGGGGCGGCACTTGGTCCTACGGACTTGGTTGCCTTTGCTTCTCTTTCGGAGCGTTTTAGCTTTCCTAAGCGCGTGTCCAATATCCTTAAGGGTGAAGGACTCTTGAATGATGCATCTGGTTTGGTTGCCTTTCAGGTAGCTTTGACAGCTTGGACAACTGGAGCCTTTTCCCTTGGGCAAGCGAGTAGTTCGCTTATCTTTTCAATCCTAGGCGGTTTTTTAATTGGATTTGTAACAGCCATGACTAACCGTTTCCTACATAGCTTCTTGCTGAGTGTGAGAGCAACGGATATTGCTAGTGAGCTTTTATTAGAATTGAGTTTGCCTCTGGTAACCTTCTTCCTGGCAGAAGAAGTCCACGTTTCAGGGATTATTGCCGTTGTGGTTGCTGGGATTTTAAAGGCAAGCCGTTTTAAGAAAATCACGCTCCTAGAATCCCAAGTGGATACGGTGACCGAGACGGTCTGGCACACAGTGAACTTTATGCTAAACGGTTCTGTCTTTGTGATTTTAGGGATGGAGTTGGAAATGATAGCAGAACCTATCTTGACCAATCCAATCTATAATCCCTTACTTTTATTGGTATCTATTATAGCCCTTACCTTTGTCCTCTTTGCTATTCGTTTTGTCATGATTTATGGCTATTATGCCTATAGGACTAGACGTCTCAAGAAAAAGCTAAATAAGTATATGAAGGACATGCTTCTTTTGACCTTTTCAGGTGTCAAGGGAACGGTGTCGATTGCTACAATCCTTCTGATACCAAGTAATCTAGAACAGAAGTATCCTCTCTTGCTTTTCCTTGTTGCAGGTGTGACGCTAGTAAGCTTTTTAACAGGCCTCGTGGTTTTGCCTCATCTTTCTGATGAACAGGAAGAAAGCAAGGACTATCTCATGCATATCGCCATTTTGAATGAAGTGACGATTGAGTTGGAAAAAGAGTTGGAAGGTACCAGAAATAAACTTCCCCTCTATGCAGCTATTGACAATTATCATGGACGTATTGAAAATCTCATCCTGAATCAAGAAAACAAGGGGGCTCAAGAAGACTGGGAGGCCTTGAAACTTCTCATCCTCAGTATTGAAAGTGATGGTTTAGAACAGGCTTACGAAGAGGACAAGATGAGTGAGCGTGCCTATCGAGTTTACCAACGTTATTTGAAAAACATGGAACAAAGTATCAATCGCAAGTTTGCTTCACGATTGACCTATTATTTCCTTGTTTCCTTGCGGCTTTTACGTTTTCTCCTTCACGAAGTCTTTACTTTTGGAAAGACCTTTCGCAGTTGGAAAAATGAAGAATCACAGAAACTTAGAGCCCTTGACTATGACCAAATTGCAGAGCTCTATCTAGAAAATACAGAGATGATTATCGAAAGTCTGGAGAATCTAAAAGGGGTTTATAAGAGTTCCTTGATTAGCTTCATGCAAGATTCTCGTCTCCGTGAAACAGCTATCATCACTAGTGGTGCCTTTGTCGAACGGGTTATCAATCGTGTTAAACCCAACAATATCGATGAAATGCTGAGAGGCTATTATTTGGAGCGCAAGTTGATATTCGAATATGAAGAAAAACGATTGATTACGACCAAGTATGCCAAGAAGTTACGACAAAATGTCAATAACTTAGAGAACTATTCCTTGAAGGAAGCTGCCAATACCCTGCCTTATGATATGATGGAATTGGTAAGAAGAAATTAGTTAATACTCTTCGAAAATCTCTTCAAACCACGTCAGCTTTATCTGCAACCTCAAAGCTGTGCTTTGAGCAACCTGCGGCTAGCTTCCTAGTTTGCTCTTTGATTTTCATTGA
>JAWHFN010000053.1:0-9555 GCA_032565555.1 Streptococcus mitis
GATGATTGATATTCATAGCTTACATCTTTCAACTTATCTAAAGATATCCAGTCACTTGCATCACCACTAAACCCCAAAGTTAAGATATCTTGATTGGTTAAAGCAGTCTCGTTGTTTGTTAGTAGCTCCTGAGGAATTTGAATTTCTAACTCATCGATCAGCTTGTTTTTTTGTATGAAGTACTCATCATTTTTAACAATGACGGGCACAACCTGCTGAACTGAATATTGGTTTACAACCAAGTCTAGATATAGCTTAAACAATTGATTAATTTCGTTAATATCTTTCGGTGGTGGAGGCAAATCGCCAGCAACAGCAACATTTGGAATATTTAAGCATCCACCCGACAACAAAATTAGCAAAATACTTTTGCATAAATTATTATGCCGAAGGATCATGTTGGATCCTCCATTTTGGTGATTTCGATCAACTCTTGTTTTATGCCAGAGCTATCAACACCATAAATTTTAGAAGTTTTTAACAATTCATTTGCAGTCGACTTATCAATAGCAAACTTCACGGTACTATTCGATAAAACATAGCCAAAAGCAGCTTTCCCTAAAGAAATATCATTGCCAGTTTTTGAAGTTTTAAGTGCCGAAAGACGCGCAAATTTCTGTCCATTATTTTTTAAATATAGCTCAGACTGGCCTTTGTCATTGTTGCGGACGGACCACTGTAAAACGGGTTTGGCTAAAGGATTTTTAGCATTCGCTTTTTGGCTCTCTTCAGTTAAACCACTACCCAGACCTTTTCCATAGGCAAATAACGGAATTGAGTAACGCATTTGGAAACTCACTTTAGAAGCGTCTTGCTCGTTTCCATCAGACAAGCGAATCGGTAACTCATCTACAATCAACCGATATGACTGTTCCTTGCCATCTGGCAAATTGACGCTTTTGGTTAAACGAAGCATATGCTTCTCACCTGCTTTAATTTTAGCTACAGGCGGGCTTGGTATAATTTCGGATTGCTCATTATAGTTATCTTCTAAGCCATCTTGATTCCATTTAAACACCCGAATTTGCACCATCGCATCGGTCTTGCCGGTATTTTGAAGCCAAACCGCTGTTGCTTTTTCATTGGCTTCAATTTTTGGATAAATGGGCCAAATTAAAAAAGTTGCTTGCGCCATCACAGGTGTAACAAGTGATAATGTACTTGCAAATAAAAAAGATTTTCATCTAGTTCGCCAAAAGATTGGCATGGTCTTTCAAAGTTATGAACTCTTTCCCCATCTGGATGTCTTACAAAACCTCATCCTAGGCCCTATCAAAGCTCAAGGAAGGGACAAGAAAGAAGTAACGGAAGAAGCTTTGCAATTACTAGACCGTGTCGGTTTGCTAGACAAACAACATAGCTTTGCGCGTCAATTATCTGGCGGACAGAAACAACGGGTTGCGATTGTCCGTGCCCTCCTCATGCATCCAGAAATTATCCTCTTTGACGAAGTGACTGCTTCGCTAGATCCAGAAATGGTGCGTGAGGTGCTAGAACTCATCAATGATTTGGCTCAAGAAGGCCGTACCATGATTTTAGTAACTCATGAAATGCAGTTTGCTCAAGCTATTGCCGATCGGATTATCTTCCTCGACCAAGGGAAAATCGCTGAAGAAGGAACGTCTCAAGCCTTCTTTACCAATCCTCAAACTAAACGAGCTCAGGAATTTTTAAACGTCTTTGACTTTAGCCAATTTGGCTCATATCTATAAAGGAGATTCTTATGAAACTATTCAAACCACTTTTAACTGTTTTGGCACTTGCCTTTGCCCTTATCTTTGTCACTGCTTGTAGCTCAGGTGGAAATGGTGGTGCATCGTCAGGTAAAACCACTGCCAAGGCTCGCACAATCGATGAAATCAAAAAAAGCGGTGAGCTACGAATCGCTGTATTTGGAGACAAGAAACCATTTGGTTACGTTGACAATGACGGTTCTTACCAAGGTTACGATATTGAACTTGGGAACCAATTAGCGCAAGACCTTGGTGTCAAGGTCAAATACGTTTCAGTCGACGCTGCCAACCGTGCTGAATACTTGATTTCAAACAAGGTAGATATTACTCTTGCCAACTTTACAGTGACTGACGAACGCAAGAAACAAGTTGATTTTGCCCTTCCATACATGAAAGTTTCACTTGGAGTCGTATCACCTAAGACTGGTCTCATTACAGACGTCAAACAACTTGAAGGTAAAACCTTAATTGTCACAAAAGGAACGACCGCTGAGACTTATTTTGAAAAGAATCATCCAGAAATCAAACTCCAAAAATACGACCAATACAGCGACTCTTACCAAGCCCTTCTTGACGGACGTGGAGATGCCTTCTCTACTGACAATACGGAAGTCCTAGCTTGGGCGCTTGAAAACAAAGGATTTGAAGTCGGTATTACTTCCCTCGGTGATCCAGATACCATCGCAGCAGCAGTCCAAAAAGGCAACCAAGAATTGCTAGACTTCATCAATAAAGATATTGAAAAATTAGGCAAAGAAAACTTCTTCCATAAGGCCTATGAAAAAACACTTCACCCAACCTACGGTGACGCTGCTAAGGCAGATGACCTAGTTGTTGAAGGTGGAAAAGTTGACTAAATTTTAAAAAACAAAACGAACAAGACTAGAATTCTGGTAATCAGAATCTCTATCTTGTTCGTTTTTATCTTAGTCCATCATAGATGCAATTTCCATCATTGCCACAACGTTTGTTGGATTATCTGAAGTAAGTGAGTGATTTGCGAATCCCAGAGCTACACGGAACTGTACGTTCTTATCTGCTGGACTATAACCATCACCCATCATCATAGCTGCATAATGACCCGGTGAATTCTTCCAAATTGTATAGAAATTGTGAGCTAATGCCTTTTCATTTGTAAGGCTAACAATATCCCAGACAACAGTCGTTTCTGCCGCGTTTTCAGTCATAGCATTCGTTTTTTTATAGAAATCTGGATCATAAGCAGTTGACCAACGAGAACCATCAGGACGTTTATGCTTACCTTCCTTCTTACCTTGATAACGTAAAGATCCATGATCTGCCATTTCATTTGCACGAATATTAGCAACTCGAGTTAGTTCGCTATCATCTGCTGCGATTGTTGCAGGAGTCAATCCTTTACGAGTACGTTCTTCGTTAAGAAGTTCCATGAAGTGTTCATTAAGTTTACGATTATCTACAATTTGTTCAAGCTTATCAAGTTCAGCTTGAGAAAGGCGAGATGCTTTCCAAACTGAGACAAGTCCCATGTCTCTAGGAAGATCAGCTTCATCATCTGTTGTATCAACCGCTACACGGTCCTTATCAGCTTGAGAAAGATTGTCATGTAGATACTTGGCGCTACGGTGATCTTCATTGTTTGGATCCAAACCGTTTTCACCTAAACTCTTAATGTCTTTCCATGTACCATCAATGTCGTAGTTATCATCATTAGTTGGAACCACAACATCTGTTGGATCAGCGACACGTTTTTTCTTGGTACCATTAAAGGTAATTGTGTCAACTGCATCCTTGATTTCAACTAGCTCACGACTTTTAACAGTTCGTCCACCAGTCTTATTGTTTACAGAAATAACTTTGCGGTAACGTTTAAATCCGTCACGACCATTTTCTGTACGAGATTCCCCTTCAAAAAGGTTGGAATCATTTTCAGTTCGAGCACCGTGTGAAATTGTTTCAGTTTCTTCTTCAGTAACTTCAGACATCAATTTCTTAGTTCCATAATGAACAACTTTTTGTTTTGCTGGAACAGTGTTGATAAGTTCACGACTTACTTCAGTACGGTTTTGATTTTCATCATTAATGTACTTAACTTTGTAAGTTTCTTTACCATTTACAGCATCTTCAACTCGTTCGTCACCTTCATAAAGTTCAGAATCAGCAACTCGGTTTTCACCTTCAGCTGTAATAACCTTATCTTCGTTAGAATAAGTATAACGATCTTTAGTTCCAACTTGAACTACTTCATCAACTGCTGGAACAGTTTCAGTATTGATTAGATCACTCTTAACAAGTTTGCCATCCTCGTAGTAGTCTTTATAGTTTTCGATAATTTCACCTTTTCGACCTGGAGTTTTTACAACTCGTTGATCATTGAAAAGTTTATCGCTTTTAATTTCAACAGTCTTGAAAGCTTCCCCTTCTTTGCGCTCAACTCGAGTTTTAGTTTCAGTAACTACTTTATGAGTTCCAACACGAACAACTTCGTTAACCGGTTTTACTTCATCACTTTTAACAACTGATGAACGACCATTTCCATAAACAATTGTAGTTTCTGTATAAGAACCTTTTTGACCCTTAGTCTCAACTACACGTTTACCTTCGTTTAGTGTTTCGTCTTTAACTTCTTCAGTTTCGTAATTTACTTCAACTGTTCGAGAAGTGCGACTTGTTTCAACGTTTTCGCCAGTTCCAATTTCAACAGTTTCATCAACTGCAGGAACTTCATTTTCTCGTTTTTCATCACGAGAAACTTCTGTACCATCTGGAGTGGTTACAACTGTAGTAACAAGTTCATAAGAACCATCCTTACCAGCTTGAATTACTTTTTTCTCACCTTTAGGAAGGTCTGGGTTTGTGTTGCTAGTAACTTTATGTTCGACTTTACGAGTTTCACGAGTTACAGTTTCAATGTTTTTCTTAGCAACTTTTGTTCCGACATGAACAACTCTATTTTTTGCCTCTTTTTGAGTAGATGAAACAAGAGTACGACCAGTTTCAACACCGTCTTCAAGTGTTACAGTGTAGACTTCTAGTTTCTCACCGTTTTTACCGGCTTCAACTTCTTTTTCTACTCCAGCATCTAAGTTCTCATCTGGAACGTATTCTGTACCTGGAAGAATAGGAGTACGAACTACCTCTTCTTTTGTAGTACGAACTACTTCTTTAGAAGTTTTAGTACCAACATGAATAACTTTATCAACTGCAGGAGTTGTTTGAGTTCCTGTTACTGTACGGCTAACTTCTACACCATTTTCAATGGTAATTGTATAAGTTGTTTCTGTTTTACCTGCAACACCTTCTTGGATAACTTTAGTTTCCCCAACATTAAGGTTTTCATCTGAAACATGCTGAACACCAGGTTCAATAACAGAAGTTTCCACTTCAGTTCGAGTAGTTACAACTTTTTTAACTTCAGGCTGAGCTGGGACTGCTGGTTGAGCTTCTACAGCAGGTTTCCCTTTTTCTGATGGTTGAGATGGAACAGCAGGTTTGACAACTTCTTCTTTAGTTGTTTCGCCCACTACAGTAGTAGTTTTACCAGTTTCAACCTGACCTTTGTCACCTGGGAGGTTTGCTTGATTGCCTTCAACCTTATCTTTTTTCTCATCTAAAGTTTTTTCTTCTTTAGTTAGAGTACCAGTTGTTTGGTCTTTGTTTTCCGGAACAGTTGGAGTTGTTGGTTTTGCCTCAACTTCTTTCTTCTCTTCCTTTTTATCTAAGACTTTCTCTTTTTCTGGTTTAGCTTCTGGCAACGCAGGCTGAACTTCAGGAGTTCCCTTTTCAGTAACTACCAATTCTGGTAATGCTGGCTGAACTTCTGATGTTCCTTTTTCTTCAACTATCAATTCTGGAAGTTTAGGTTGAACAGCTGAAATGCCTTTGTCATCTGTAACTACAAGTGATGGCAGTTCTGGTTGAACAACCGGTTTCCCTTTTTCTGATGTTTGTTTTTCTACTTCAACTTTTTTAGTTAAGTTATCAGATTTTTCCAGTATTTTATTATCTTTATTACCTACTTCTGGTCTAGAAACTTGCTCAACTGCTTTTTCACCCTCATTTGTTAGCTGTGACTTAAGCTTTTCCTCTACCTTCGTTATTTCTGATAATTTTTCATATGATTTATCGAGAGATTTAATCGAATCTTCAGCACCAACTTCTTTAGTAGCTATAAATGCTTTAGCCAATTCCTCTTTAGTATCTACTTTAGGTAGAAAACTCTTCTCTGTTTCTTTAATAGTATCAGTTGCTGTGTATTCTTTTTCTTTTGAAGAAGAATCTGAAACAGTAACATTTTCACATTGTCCTTGGTTTTGACTCGATTGATTTTGCAACACAACTGTTCCAGCTGAAATTCCTAAAAGTGCGACAATTGCAGCTGAGATTACCCAACCTCTTCTACCTTTTTTCAAAGTCTTTTTTTCATTAGTATTTTGTCTATCCATCTTTATTTTCCTGACTTTTCAATGATTATATTTTTACATACTGACACTATCTAATATATTTTTTAGAAAAACGATAATTTCTAACAGTACCTATAATGCCTCCTAGACTACATGTAAATAAAATCAAAATAAAAATGGAAAAGCTATCGCCAATTACTTTAATACTATATAGATAATTAAAAATTAAAAATAAAGGTAGAGAGATCGGCAATATAGTACAGCTCACAGCAGCTCGTCTCATTTCTTTTGTCTCTCCACTCATAAACCAAGTCAAAGGCAAAAATCGCATCCAATTTAAATATTCTTTCTGTTGGATTTTTTCTTCAAACAAATGAGTAAATAAAGTATAAAATGGCAATGCAACATAATAAGTTGCTTTCACTAAAAAGTACATTACAGTTATAAAAATAGCAAAGCCCCACCACATATCTCTAACTGTTTGATCAATATCACTTTCATATTTCGGTTTTCCAAACATCTTATTTCTCCTAATCTATTATTTCATTAAATTTGTAAATGTATTAATTGTTGTCATTTTGTTATTGTAATCAACTTTTCTTTGTAATTCTTGAAACTGATAATTTAATTGCTCTGTCCTTATCATGTCCTCATACATATTTTGCGCTTGTCCTAAGTCATAGGCTCTACCTTGATCAATTACATTAACCATATAAGCAAAAGCATCAAAATGAATATCTAACCCTGCTTGTTGCCTTGCATAAACAAATGGAATACTATTCAATTTCTCCATACAATAGTTTCTAGCTTGAGCAACTTCATCCTTATGTTTTTTTACTTGATCTGCTATTGGTTTTTCATGCTTCACTCGTTGATAAGCAAAATAAATTGGAAACCATAGCAGAACCCATGCTCCCACCCAAAGAGAGTATTCAAAAGGTTTACTTAAGATTCCTAAACCAGAACTAGAAAATTCACCAAGTCTATCTATATAGGCAACTAAGAACAATGAACCTAAAATTCTGAAAACCCATCCCAAAACACTTAATTTCGGATTGATAAGAGAAACGTGTTTTCCATCTACTATATAAAAATACTTAGTTAGGTCTTCTACTCTTTTAGACCAAATAGCAGCTTCAACTATTAAGTTTCTACTACGTTTAGGCTCTTCTATTGTCGAAAGATATTCTTGTAAAACAGTCTGGTATGATTGCGGATTAGCGATAGGATAATATTCATATTTTTTGCCTTCTGCAGTAATGACATCAAGTGAATGGTATGCACCATTATCAAAAACTTCAGACCAATGTTTATTTGGTAACCTCCCTTTTACATAGGCTTCCCAAATAGTCCATTCATCAAACAAATCTGACTTAGATTCATCCGGAATAATTCCTAAAAAATAATCTAACTCATTCTCCTCTTGAGAAATAATATCATTCTTATTCATCCATAAGTCTCCTTTCCTAGTTATTTTATCATATTGTGGATATATACACAATATGAAGTCAGATACTTTTTTCTTATAATTAAATAAAAGGAGTTGATGACGATAATCAGTTTTAACCCACTCTGGGCTACAATGAAGAAAAAAGAAGTTTCTCAATATAAGTTATTAAAATCCGGAGTTGATAACAAAACTCTTGACAGCTTAAAGAAAAACAAAAACATAACTTTACTAACTCTAGAAAAGCTATGTCGCATTTTAGATTGTCTTCCAAATGATATCGTTGAATTTATCGAAGAAACTCCCGATTCTAATATTAGTAACACATTTATCAAATTTTAATATTCATTCTTGTATTGGAACATTTACTTAATCTACCTTCTATGACATTGTTTACAGTATAAATCAAATAATCAGAGCAAAAACTCAATTTGACTAGAAACTTCAAAAAACATTTCCACAATAAAACGCATCACATCAAGCTTTTCTACACCTGATATGATGCGTTTTTATATTATGAAAGTCTCTTTCTCAAAACTCTTTGATTTTTCTACACTTCTTGCCAATTCTCTTGGTCTTCTTTAAAGCGTTTTAGAAGGTCCAATCCTTCTGGTGTGATATAGCCTTCTTCTTGGGCTAGGTGGATGAGTTCGCTATAGTTTGAAAGTGTCACTAATTTCACGCCAGCATCCGCAAAGTTCTTATCTGCTTTTGGCAATTGGTAGCTGAAGATTGCTACAACTCCAAGCACATCTGCTCCTTCTCGTTTAGCAGCTGCTACAGCTTCAAGAACAGAACCACCAGTTGAAATAAGGTCTTCAACCACTACCATTTTTTGACCTTGAGCTACGCGACCTTCGATTTGATTACCAGCTCCGTGGTCTTTTGGTTTGCTACGGATGTAGGCAAATGGCAGATTCATCTTGTCAGCAATAATAGCTCCGTGTGGAATCCCTGCTGTCGCAGTTCCTGCAATCACTTCAACCTCTGGAAAGGCTTCTTTTATAGCATCTACAAAACCATTTTCAATGAGAGTACGAGTTTCTGGATAGGCTAGTGTCACACGATTATCAGTGTAAATCGGTGACTTGATACCAGATGCCCAAGTGAAAGGCTCCTCTGGTTTGAGGTAAACTGCTTGAATTTTCAAGAGGTGGCTAGCGATATCTTTAGCAAGTGTCATGGTCTTCTCCTTTTGTTTTTCTAATCTAGTTCTTTAATTCCAATCCTGTTTCCATTCATCCTTGATGGCATGATAAGCTGCAACAGGATCTTCAGCTTGGGTAATGGGACGTCCCACTACGATATAGTCACTACCGATTTGATAAGCATCCGCTGGCGTCATGACGCGTTTTTGATCTCCTACTGCAGCACCTGCAGGACGAATGCCCGGTGTCAGACAGATAAAATCTGGATTGGTGGCCTGCTTGATGAGTTGCACTTCCTGAGCCGAGCAAACAACACCATCTAATCCGGCTTCAGCTGTCTTCTTAGCATAATGAATCACAGACTCCTGCAGACTGGTTTGAATATTTTGGAACTCCTGCATCTGGGCTTCTGACGTTGATGTGAGCTGAGTAACAGCAATCAATTTGGCTTGACTTCCAAGACCTTCACGCGCAGCCTTCATCATCTCTACACCACCAGCCGCATGAACATTAGTCATATCCACACCAAGCTGAGACAGGACCTTCATGGCTGACTTGACTGTATTGGGAATGTCATGCAACTTGAGATCCAAAAAGACACTGTGCCCCAGGCCTTTCAAGTAAGACACAATCTCAGGCCCCGTTGCATAATAAAGCTCCATCCCTACCTTAAGATAAAGGCTTTCTTCTGCTGGAAAAAGAGCTAAGAATTCCTTGACCGCCTCAAAACTAGGAAAATCAAGAGCAATAACTGGACGATGTTCTCGCATAGGTTTCTCCTTTTACCTTTGCTAGTGAGAGAGTCTGGGCAACAGAAGCCACGAAAAAAGGAACCTGCCAACAGC
>JAWHFN010000054.1:0-9212 GCA_032565555.1 Streptococcus mitis
TGATTAATTCAGTAGAGAAAGGTTTTTCAACTACTTGAACTTCTGTCGACTTAGTTGAAGAAACAGGTGTTTTTTCCTGAATAGCTTGTACTGTTGATGGATTCTCTACAAAATTCGGTGTAACATTATAATCCACCTTTTGTTGTTTTGTAGGAGTGGCAACTGAACTCTTTTGATTACTTACTTCAGAATCAGAAGTAGTTTTCCCCTCTTTGATATATCCAATATATGTGTAACCTGAAATTTCCTTAGGAATAGGTAATTTTTCTCCAGAGGTCAATTCATAGTCCGTATTGTAATTCAGTAAAAGATTATTTTCTAAAGCATGAGCTGAAACTAAGAAACCATTTCCTATTCCTGCAACCAATACTAAATGTAATACTGTTTTATTCTTAACTTTTTTCTTAGAAACGGCAAAAATTAAAATCCCCAAAGCAGCTAAGCTAGCACCAGCAACTAAGGCTTGCATCTCATTCTTGCTTCCAGTATTTGGTAATTCCGACAGTTGATTTTGGGAATTTAACTTATAAACAAGATAATAAGTCTCATCATCATTCTCCATGTATGTCGGAATATCATAGACAAGCTGCTTCTTTTCATCTGATGACAACTCTGACTCTGTCACATATTTATAGTGAACACCTTTAGTCTCTTGAGCTTCTATAGATGAACTAGCTAATACAGACATAAAAAGTAAACTTGAAATCGTCGCAGATACAAGTCCTACTGATAATTTTCTAAATGAAAAACGCTGCTGTTTTTCACCAAAATACTTTTCCATGATTCCTCCTTGAAATAAAATTTATATTTATGTTATGAAGACCTTTAATATATTAGTGTGTTATCTATAAAAAAGGTATTACACTTTGATTATACTCTTAATTTACCAAAAAGTCTAAAAATTGCGTTGCGCTTTTATACTTTGTTTTATATATAAAATACCAAGTAGTAGTTTTGCAACTCCCTATTATTTTTTTTGGATAAAATGTAACCTACCATGGCACTTCCACGGTAGGTGTTACTCATATCAATAATCGTTCTAAAAATGGTTTGATGCAGTTGATAAGAATCCCTTCTATCCAGCTTTCTTGTGCTGAGGATAGATGTTCTATCTGAAGGCTTTCTTTTAAAAAGTCTCGGACTTGTTCTGGTGCGATTTCAAATTCAAAGGCTTTCATTTTATAGAAAAAGTCGATGAGATGATCTGACAGATATTCAGTTGAAAAGGGAACTTCTCCACTTTTTCGATATTCTAATAAGAGCCTAGAAAATCGGGCTTTTTCTTCTGGAAGCTCACGAAAATAGGAATTGAGGAGCCAGATCTGCTTCTGTTTTCTTTCAATTGGATCCTGACTGGCAATTCGTTGGTCTTTTTCCAGCTCTTTTTGGTATTGTTTGGCCTTGATAGCCCGTTCTGTTCGATTTTTACCAAAAAGAATTTTCTCCCACTTGCGTTCTTCTTGGGTTAAGGTTTCTGTAAAGCCAAAGTAATCTTGATAGGCTCGCTCTGCTGGGCCCATGACTAGAACTAGATTGTCTGCATACTGCTTGGCGATTTTATCCCTCTTCTTGCGCTCTTTCTCTGCCTGGATACGGAGTTCTTGTTCGTAATCCATTTTCTCCTTACCTAGCTTGACAAGATAGAGTTGGTCATCTGGTTTTCCAAGTAAAAAGGGTTTGATACACTTTTCAAGGACTTCTTCCATACGAGCCTTCTTCTTGGGCTCTGCCTTGATCCAACTTCCTCCTTGAAAGACTTCTAGGAAGAGCTGGTAGTCTCTCTCAGGTGTGAACTGATTGCCACGATTGGGTTTAAAAACACCTTTTTCCCAAAGCCATTTTAGAAGTCGCTCGTCAAAGTCACTTTTATTGACCTTGATTTTTTCCTTTTTCTGGGCTTTTCTGGTCAGATTTTCAACCTTTCTGAGCAGTTTTTCTTCCTCTTCTAGTTGCTGGTCAAGGGACAATCGATGAAAATGACGAACACAGTCGCTACCAATTGGAAAGAGGCGTTGGCCTGTGACACCGTTAAAGAGTTCATAAGCGTATTTTATGGCATTTCCACAGACACAATTGCTACGGCCGATACCGTTAAAAATCAAGGAAACTTCATTCCATTCCTTGGTAGCTTGTTCCCAAGTATCAGCTTTTGAAGCCTGTAAAACCGCATCATGCAGGGATTTTCTAACTGGAAGTGTCATGAGGTCTCCTTTCTAGATTATACTTTTACAACTTGAACCTCTTCTTTACCGAGTAAAATCAAGTATTTGTCAATATTTTCAATCGAATAGGCTCGAGATAAAGCCTCTCCGTATAGGGCTAACTGACCACGATAACGGTCTATGAGTTGACTTGGTTCATCATAGCTGTCTGTCTTGTAGTCGAAAAGAACGATTCTATCCTCATAAAGCAGATAGCCATCAAGGATACCACGAACAACGAAGTCTTCCTTACTCTTTTGGTCTCGTTTGAGCATGGAGAAAGGTTGCTCACGATAAAGATGGTCGGTATTAGCAAGAATTTCCTGACCGAGTGCTGTGTCAAAGAATGCAAGAATTTTAGCAAGATTGATCTTGTCTCTGACAGCTGGGCTGGTTTGAACTTGTTTGAGAGTTTCTGTTAGGCTGGCAAGGGTTGGTTGCTGGCTGAGGTCCATTCTCTGCATGAGTTCGTGGGTGGCACTACCAATCTCAGCTCCTGTTACCTTTTCTTTGGTTGAAAAATCTGGTAAATCAAAGCTAATTTTCTTGTCTACTGACTGTCCTTGACCTGCAATCTCGACACCTTCCATATCCATAACTGGTTCGTAGAATTTCTTGATTTGACTTGGAGTTTGAACACTAGGGAGCTCAATGGCTGCGCGATGAAGAGTATTATAAACTTCCACTTCTTTCAGCATTTCCAGGGCTTCTTTGATGGTTTCTGACTGACGGTTATCTGCTTGAGATCTATCTTGTAGAGGACTCTTGTTTTCCAACTCTCCGATAGCTTCTCTAGTCAGCTGATCTTCACCAACGAAACGATAACTAAAGTTGAGATGATCCTTTGCAAATACTTTGCTGATAGCCCAAAGCCAATCTTGGAAATTCTTGGCTTGCAGTCTAGTATTGCTATTTAGTTTCCCATTTTTAACTGCTGGGTATTCCTTGGCTTCCAGCTTTTCACGAGATCCCTTACCGACAAGGTAGAGCTTTTTCTCAGCCCGCGTCATGGCAACATAAAGGAGACGCATCTGTTCTGAATAGCTAGCTAGCTGTAATTCCTCTTCGTTCTGTCTATAAGTCAGGCTAGGAATGGAGAGTTTAATGGTTTTAGGATAGTGAGCTTCTACTGCTCCTGTCTCCATCTTGGCAATATACTTAAGTCCTAGACCGTTTTTACGGCTGAGAATGACTTCTGACATGCTGTCTTGTTTATTGAAATCCTGATCCATATTTAGAATAAAAACGTAAGGAAACTCCAGCCCTTTACTCTTGTGAATGGTCATGAGTTCTACTGCATCCTTGGGGGGTGCGACAGCCACGCTCGCAAGATCGTGCTGGGCTTCCAAGACTTGGTCAATCATACGGATAAAACGAGATAAGCCCTTAAAATTACTCTTTTCAAACTGATCAGCACGCAGTGCTAGGGCATAGAGATTGGCCTGTCTAGCAGGACCATTTGGCAAAGCCCCAATGTAATCATAATAAAAACGGTCATTGTAAATCTTCCAAATCAAGTCATAGAGGGAGTGGGTTTTGGCATACAAGCGCCAAGAAGCTAGTATATCCATGAATTGCTCTAGTTTTTCAGCTAGAGCTGTGTGAATCAAGCCTTTTTGACTACTTGCCATTTTTTGAGCATTTACTAGTTTCTCATAGAGATTTTCTTGGACTTTATCCTCTGCTTTCTGAAGGGACAAACGTGCTAACTCGTCCTCATCAAAGCCAAACATAGGAGACTTCATCAGGGCAACCAAGGCATAGTCTTGCAGGGTATTGTGAATGACACGAAGGGTATCTAGCATGACTTGCACTTCTAGGGATTGGAGATAATTGTTTTGCTCTCCGTCAGTTTTGACAGGAATCCCGTACTCAGACAGGGCAAGAAGAATCTGGTCATTACGACTGCGACTGGAGGTCAGAAGGGCAATTTCCTTAAAGGCAACACCTTGTTCCTTGTGGAGTTTCAGAATCTCCTTGATGACTAAGCGCATTTCGCCTGTTAGTTTCGTTTCTGTTTGACTATCTTCTTCCTCACCTGTATCGTCCTTGTCGTAGAGGAGAAATTCTGCCTTGTTATCGGGATTAGGAGTCAGTTTGCTATTGGCAAAAACAAGCTGGTGCATGTTATCATAGTTGATTTCACCGACATCTTGGTCCATGAGACGTTCAAAAACATCATTGGTTGCTGACAGCACTTCTGAACTACTACGGAAATTTTCCTTGAGGAGAATCAGCTTGCCCTCTTTTGGATTTTGCGCATAGCGTTGGAACTTCTCATTGAAAATCTGCGGGTCTGCTTGACGGAAACGATAGATGGACTGCTTGATATCTCCCACCATAAAGCGATTGTGGGCATTTGAAAGTAATTCCAGCATTCGTTCTTGAATATGGTTGGTATCCTGATACTCATCGACCATGACTTCGTGGAAGCGCTCCTGATAAACCTCACGGACTTGCGGGAATTTCTCTAAAATCTCAATAGTGTAATGGCTGATATCAGCAAACTCAAAGGCATTTTCCTGGCGTTTTCTCTGACGATAAGTCTCCACAAAATCACGCATGAAAGACTGGAAGGTTTTAGCTAGTTCCCATGTGTCTTGATGATAACGTTCTTGATAGTCGAGAATGGTTATCTGGTCTGCTAGTTGTCCAAGTTTTGCAATCTGGGTCTTTCTCTCTTCGTTATAAGAATCGGCCAGTGGCTTCAAATCAGCCTTGCGACTGGCATTCGTCAGAGCTCGGCCGTTTTTCTCTTTCGAAATTGCGACAACACGCGAAAGCACTACCTGATAAGCCTGACTATCGGACTCTTGATTTAAGGAGCCAATTTCATCCAGAATCAGCTGGACATTTTCTAAATAGGCAGCCTTGGGAAACTCCTTGGCATCATTATCCAGATGATAACGGAAAAAGCTTTCCAAATCCCAAAGGGCTTGTTTGATTTGCTCAGTCAGTTTTTCTTTTTCACTGCTAAAATCAGCTTTTTCAAAGCCTTTGAGGAAAGAGTCACTCAGCCACTTTTGAGGATTACTGGTGGATTGGAGGAAGTCATAAATTTTATAGACTTGCTGTCGCAGACCACGTTCATCTTTGCCGCGTCCAGCAAAATTTTTCAGCAAATGACTAAACTTTTCTTTATGTTTATCTTGGTAATGAGCTTCAAAGACCTCATGAAAGACTTCATTTTTTAGAAGGAGTTGCTCACTTTGGTTTTGTAAAATACGGAAATTAGGTGCAATGTCAAGCAGATAACCATGTTTGCCAAGGAATTTTTGTGTGAAAGAGTCCATGGTTCCGATGGCAGCGTTGGGTAGGTCTGCCAACTGGCGACCCAAGTGTTGTTTGAGGTCAACATCACTACTTTCTTGGATTTGTTGGCTGATTTTTTTCTCCAAACGTTCCTTAAGTTCTGTGGCAGCCTTAACGGTAAAGGTTGAGATGAAGAGTTGAGAAATTTCGACACCACGCGCCAATTGATCTAGAATGCGCTCTGCCATAACAAAGGTTTTACCAGAACCAGCCGACGCTGAGACAAGAATATTCTGACCAGAAGTATAGATGGCTTCTATTTGCTCGGCAGTTTTCTTTTGTTCCTTGCTCGAATTTGCTTCCGCTTCTTGCAGTTTTTGAATTTCATCCTCAGTTAAAAAGGGAATAGGCTTCATCGATTCAACTCCTCTCTTATTTTTTCAAACCAAGCTTGCTTGAGTTTTTCTCCGACCAGACGTTTGCCGTCAGCCAAGTCTAACTTCTCTAGGAAACGGGCTTGACCCAAATGGTAATTGGCTTCAAATCCTGTGATGGCTTGATGTTGCTGGACGTATGGGGCAATGCTTCTACCATTTTCAGTATAAGGGTTAATGGCGAATTGGCCTGCTAAAATCTTCTCAGCCGCTTTTTTGTAAAGATGGGCATTGTAGTCCAGTAGGAGATGGAATTCCTCATCTGTCAACTGATTAGCCTTGTTTTTATTGTAAAATTCGCCCAAATGACTGCTTTCTTTTTCTAAAAAGAGGCCTTGGTATTTCATAGACTTGCTGGCTTCTACTACTGCACCTGCCAGACTTTTAACGGCCATCAGAGATTGGACTTGTTCAGCCATTTCCAAGTACATGGCACCGAAAAAGTTCTCTTCCCCTTCTCTTTTTAGGGCAGCTAGGTAGGTTGGTAATTGTGAATTGAGCCCATTAAAGAAATGAGGAAACTGGAACTGAGTCTGACTCGACTTGTAGTCTACTACCCCTATCGCTCCATCAGCTTTCAAACGGTCAATCCGGTCAACCTTACCTCGTACAAAGACACTGCGACCATTGTCCAATTGAATAAAGGCTTGCTCTTTCCCACCGAAATTCGCTTCCTCTTTGATGGTTTCGATGGCTGGATTGTGTCGGAGAATATGGCCAGTCGTCCGTGCAACATCAAGCAAAACTTCCTTTGTAAACTGGGCTTCCAAACTTTCCTGATAAATTGCTTCAAATTCCCGTTCTTGACTGGTTTCTTGAATAGCTTGTTCTAAACGTTGGTCAAAGGAATCTTCGTCAGGCAACTGCAAGGCGCGTTCGAAGATACGGTGTAAGAAATTCCCATGACTGCGGGCATCAGGACGTAGACGTAATTCCTCTTGCAAGCCTAAAACGTAGCGGAGGAAATAACTGTATTGGTTTCGGTAAAACTCCGTCAAACCAGAGGTAGACAGGTAAAATTCCTTGTCAGCTGGATAGAGAGCCTGTAAGGTATCCTTAGTCAACTGCTTACTGCTTGGACTGGTTGGGAGGGCTGAATTTTCCAGACCTTGCTGTTCTAGTTTTTTACCCATCACACGCGCCAGAACCTTGACAAATGTCAAATCTTGCTCAGTCTCACTCATCTCGCCCTGCTGGTGATAGGCAACCAGACTGGACAAAAGACTGTGATATGAGCCCATATCTTCCTTAGACAGCCCTTTGTTATTCATCCTCTTCTCTTTCCGACTAAAACCAAAATGGACTAGCTCTTGAAGATAGATTGATTCCTTGCTTTCACTTTCGTTAAAAAGGCTTGGAGCTGACAAGACCAACTGCTTACGAGCAGAATTGATCAAGGAAAGCATAGTATAGCGATTTTTCTTGAGATTTTCACTGCTGGCAATCAGCAATTGCGCCCCATCTTCTGTCGCTTGGTTTAAGCTCTGTCTTTCTTCGTCTGTCAAAAGACTGGTATTTTGCGCGATTTTTGGTAAATTGTCCTGAATTAGCCCAATGGCGTAGACAAAGTCAGCCGTTAAGGGCGCAATCAAATCGTAACTCTGCACCAGAACGGTGTCCACTGTTGCTGGAATGGTGCGGTATTGGGACAAACTCATTCCAGAATGGAGCAAGGCTAGGAAGTCCTCTAGATTAACTTGCGAACCTGCAAAAACGGTCGCAAATTGTTCTAAAACATGACAGAAAGCCTTCCAAACTTCAGCCTGTCTTTCCTGTTCAAGAGTTTCCATAGTAGCTGTCAAATCTTGTAACTGCTTGGTCACAACTCCTTTTTTTAAAAAGACATTCCATTTTTGTAGGAGGTTTTCTGCCTTCTGTTTTCGGCTAGAAAAAAGAGTCTCAAGAGGTGTTAAAATACGCGGACGAAGAGCATTTAAACGTTCCAGATTAAATTTTCCATGGTGGGATTTGGTAAAGGTTTGCTGAAAGGCTGTCAAGCCATTGATACCAAGATAGCGGATATATTGCTCAAAAGCATCAATATCAGCCTGACTAAGGTCGGTATACAAACCTGTTCTAAGAAGGTTTATCAAATCCTCCTGACGGAAACGATAGCGTTTCAAAGCTAAAATAGACTCGACAAATTGTGTCAAGGGATGATGAGCCATGGATTCGCTTCTACCAAGATAGAAAGGAATCTGATACTGGTCAAAAATCGTTTTCAGCGATAACTGATAAGAAGCTACATCACCCAAGAGAATACGAAAATGCTTGTAACTCAGGTCTGAGTTCTCGTGCAATTTCTGACGAATGCTACGGGCTACCAACTCCAACTCTTCCTTTTGCGTCAAACAAGACCAGATTTGTAAGTTTTCACGGTCCTTCTCATCGACATCCAATGTTAATTCTGAAAAGTCATAAGAAGACTCCAACAAACGAGAGGCCTTATCAAAACTATCCATCTTCTCATGAGTTTGAGAATAGTCCTGAGCAGGCGTTTGGTATTTAGAGGCCAGATGATGGAGAAACTCCACACTGGCTTGGTAGAGATTGCCTTCAGCGAATGGACTGGCATAGGCTTTCTTACTAGCATAGGCTCCAATGACAATCTCAACACCCTTGCCATGAAGTAGGTCCACAATTCGCTCTTCCTCAGCAGAAAAACGAGTAAATCCATCAATAACCAAAGCGATTTGAGTAAAATCACTACTTACCTTGTCATTCTCAATAGCCTCAATCAAATGGGACAACTGACTTCCCTGAGCTAACTGCCCTTGGTTAAGATAGGCCGTTACCTTCTCAAAAATCAAGAGTAAATCGGCTCGCTTGTCCTCATCCGTCAAACTCTCCAAGTCCAAAAAACTCATTTGAGCAGTCGTCATCTCGTGGTAAAGATCAATCAACTGCTGGATAAATTGAGGATCCTGCTTGATAGCTCCATAAACACGTAAGTCCTTAGGATCAAGTTCAGCAAGGCATTTGTAAAAGGCCATCCCAAGACCGATGTCATCTAGACTGGTCTTAGCAGGCAAATCATTCAAAATCAGGTAACGAGCCATTTGCGCAAAGCGCGTGACGGTAATCGCAAAAGAAGCCTGCTGGAACAAGCATTCCAGCACGGCGCGTTCCTTTTCAAAAGAAAGAGAGTTGGGAGCGATGTAGAAGACTCGCTTGCCAGCAGCAACCAGCTCCTCCGCCTCTCTGGTTAGAATTTCAGTCAAAGAAGTCCGAATATCAGTATAAAGTAATTTCATCTCAGCCTCGTTGGAATTTTTCGTTACCTTTTATTATACCATGATTAGCCAGCCAAGTCTGAAAATAATCA
>JAWHFN010000055.1:0-9181 GCA_032565555.1 Streptococcus mitis
TGGAGTGGGGGGTGAATGTCCTCTACCCTGATGCCAATCGAGTGGAAGAACCAGAGTGTAAAGATATCCCTGTCTTGTACCTCTTGCACGGGATGTCTGGCAATCATAATAGTTGGCTCAAGCGAACCAATGTAGAACGCTTGCTGCGAGGCACTAATCTCATCGTCGTCATGCCCAATACCAGCAATGGTTGGTACACCGATACCCAGTATGGTTTTGACTATTACACAGCTCTGGCAGAGGAATTGCCACAGGTTCTGAAACGCTTCTTCCCTAATATGACTAGCAAGCGTGAAAAGACCTTTATCGCTGGTCTTTCTATGGGAGGCTATGGCTGCTTCAAACTGGCTCTGGCTACAAATCGTTTCTCTCATGCGGCTAGTTTTTCGGGTGCCCTTAGTTTTCAAGAGTTTTCTCCTGAAAGCCAAAATCTGGGAACACCAGCTTACTGGAGAGGTGTGTTTGGGGAGATTAAAGATTGGACAGCTAGCCCCTATTCTCTTGAAAGTCTGGCTAAAAAATCGGATAAAAAGACCAAACTTTGGGCTTGGTGTGGCGAGCAGGATTTCTTGTATGAAGCCAATAATCTAGCAGTGAAAAATCTCAAAAAATTAGGTTTTGATGTGACCTATAGCCATAGTGCTGGAACTCACGAATGGTATTACTGGGAAAAACAATTGGAACGTTTTTTAGCAACCCTACCGATTGATTTCAAATTAGAAGAGAGATTGACTTAGTTTGAACTTCAGCATAGGGGGAGTAGAACTAAAATATGTTTTCACTAGACTTTTCAAACGAAAGTAGTAGAATAGTAATAAGATACTGGAGGAAAGAGAGTAGGAAATGTACCGTTATCAAATTGGCATTCCCGCATTAGAATATGATCAGTTTGTCAAAGACCATGAATTAGGCAATGTATTACAAAGCAGTGCTTGGGAAAAAGTGAAATCTGATTGGAATCATGAGAAATTTGGTGTCTATGAAGAGGGGAAGTTACTGGCTGTGGCTAGTATTCTCATAAAATCTCTGCCTTTAGGCTATAAAATGTTTTATATTCCAAGAGGTCCTATATTGGATTACAGGGATATAGAACTTTTAAAGTTTGTCCTGCAGTCTATTAAGTCTTATGCTCGCAGTAAGAGAGCGGTTTTTGTGACTTTCGATCCAAGTATTTGTTTATCTCAATATTTGGTCAATCAAGATAAGATAGAATATCCTGAAAATCTTGCTATTGTTGATATTTTAGGGCAATTAGGAGTGAAATGGTCTGGGCGGACAACCGAGATGGATGACACCATTCAGCCTCGTATTCAGGCGAAAATATATAAGGAAAATTTTGAAGAAGATAAACTTTCTAAATCAACGAGGCAAGCTATCCGAACAGCACGAAACAAAGGGCTTGAGATTCAATATGGTGGACTGGAACTATTAGATTCATTTTCGGAGTTGATGAAAAAAACTGAGAAGCGAAAAGAGATTCATTTAAGAAACGAAGCCTATTATAAAAAATTATTAGATAACTTCAAAGAAGATTCTTATATCACGCTAACGAGTTTGGATGTTTCTAAGCGTTTAAGAGAATTAGAAGAACAGTTAGAAAAAAATAGAGTAGTTGCAGAAAAATTTAATGATGCCACCAAACCTTCAAAAATTCAGGAAAATATAAAAGAAAAAGAACGTTTAGAAGAGGAAATAGATTTCTTGCAGGGATATATGAATATGGGAAAATCAAATATTCCGTTAGCGGCTACTTTGAGTTTGGAATTTGGTATTACCTCTGTCAATCTATATGCTGGTATGGATGATGATTTTAAACGTTACAATGCACCAATTTTAACTTGGTATGAAACGGCTCGCTATGCCTTTGAGCGAGGTATGTTGTGGCAAAATTTAGGTGGTGTTGAAAACTCTCTCAATGGTGGACTTTATCATTTTAAGGAAAAATTTAATCCAACGATTGAAGAATATTTGGGTGAATTTACAATGCCTATCCATCCTCTCTATCCTCTGTTAAGACTTGCTCTTGATTTCCGTAAAACATTAAGAAAAAAACATAGAAAGTAAGTATATGGCACTAATTACACTCACGAAAGAAGAGTTTCAGGCTTATTCTGATCAGGTTTCTTCTCGTTCCTTTATGCAATCGGTCCAGATGGGGGACTTGTTAGAAAAAAGAGGAGCTCGAATTGTTTATCTAGCTTTGAAACAAGAAGGAGAAATTCAAGTTGCAGCTCTGGTTTATAGCTTGCCCATGCTGGGTGGTCTGCATATGGAGCTCAATTCGGGGCCGATTTATACCCAACAAGATGCTCTTCCAGTTTTTTATGCGAAGTTAAAAGAATATGCCAAGCAAAATGGTGTATTAGAGTTGCTTGTAAAACCTTATGAAACTTATCAAACTTTTGATAGTCAAGGTAATCCAATAGATGCTGAGAAAAAAAGTATCATTCAAGGTTTAACTGATTTAGGTTATCAATTTGATGGATTGACAACAGGTTATCCAGGTGGAGAACCAGATTGGTTATACTATAAAGATTTGACTGAATTAACTGAAAAGAATTTGCTTAAAAGTTTTAGCAAAAAGGGTAAACCCTTGGTGAAAAAGGCTGAAACGTTTGGCATTCGGTTGAAAAAGTTAAAACGTGAAGAGCTATCAATTTTTAAGAATATAACAAAAGAAACCTCTGAACGTAGAGAATATAGTGATAAAAGTTTAGAATACTATGAGCATTTTTATGATGCTTTTGGAGAACAAGCTGAGTTTCTCATAGCAACCTTGAATTTTTCGGACTATATGAGCAAATTGCAAGGTGAACAAAGTAAACTAGAAGAAATCTTGGACAAGTTGCGACTTGATTTGAGTAAAAATCCTCATTCTGAGAAAAAACAAAATCAACTGAGAGAATATTCTAGTCAATTTGAAACGTTTGAAGTTCGAAAAGCAGAAGCGCGAGACTTGATTGAAAAATATGGGGAAGGAGATATTGTTTTAGCCGGAAGTTTATTTGTTTATATGCCTCAGGAAACGACTTATCTCTTTAGTGGCTCCTACACTGAGTTTAATAAATTCTATGCCCCTGCACTGCTTCAAAAATATATTATGTTGGAAAGCATAAAACATGGAATACCTAAATACAACTTCCTAGGCATTCAAGGGATTTTTGATGGAAGTGATGGTGTTTTGCGTTTTAAACAAAATTTTAATGGCTATATTGTACGCAAAGCGGGTACTTTCCGTTACCATCCATCACCTTTAAAATACAAAGCTATTCAGTTATTCAAAAAAATATTAGGACGTTAAGATGAAAAAGCCAGTATTTAGCTTTCTTTCAGCTTGTTTTAGTAAAATAGACTTTATTTGCTAGAAAGGTGGAGAGACATGCGCTGGATTTTTCGTTTGATAGGGGCTTTCTTTTCTTTTGTTTGGCGTTTGTTTTGGCGTCTAGTTTGGATTGTTTTGCTTTTGTGTGCTCTTGCTTTTGGATTTCTCTGGTATCTGAACGGGGATTTTCAGGGAGCGCTAAAGCAAGCAGAGCGGTCAGTCAAGATTGGTCAACAAAGTATCGATCAATGGGGGAAAACAGGGCAACTTCCTAAGTTGAACCAGACAGATAGCCACCAGCATTCTGAAGGAAGGTGGCCACAGTCTTCTGCTCGTATTTACCTGGATCCGCAGATGGATTCACGCTTTCAAGAAGCTTATGTAGAAGCAATTCAGAATTGGAATCAAACTGGTGCTTTTAACTTTGAAATTGTCACCGAGTCCAGCAAAGCAGATATCTTGGCTACTGAGATGAATGACGGAGGTACTCCTGTGGCAGGAGAGGCGGAAAGTCAGACCAATCTCTTGACGGGGCAATTCTTGTCTGTAACGGTGCGGTTGAATCATTATTATTTGTCCAATCCTAACTATGGCTATTCCTTTGAGCGTATTGTCCATACGGCAGAACATGAGTTGGGGCATGCAATTGGCTTGGACCATACAGATGAGAAGTCTGTCATGCAACCTGCAGGTTCCTTTTATGGTATCCAGGAAGAGGATGTTGAAAGACTTCGAAAATTATATGAGACCAATGAGTAGGGGACTATCTTTCCCTACTTTTTTGCTATAATGGAACTATGAATAACTTGATTAAATCAAAACTAGAGCTCTTGCCGACCAGCCCTGGTTGCTACATTCACAAGGATAAAAACGGAACGATTATCTATGTAGGAAAGGCTAAAAATCTACGAAACCGTGTGAGGTCCTATTTCCGTGGAAGTCATGATACTAAGACAGAGGCTCTGGTGTCTGAAATAGTGGATTTTGAATTTATTGTTACGGAGTCTAATATTGAGGCACTTCTCCTAGAAATCAACCTGATTAAGGAAAACAAGCCCAAGTACAATATCATGCTCAAGGATGATAAGTCCTATCCTTTCATCAAAATCACCAATGAACGCTATCCTCGTTTGATTATCACCCGTCAGGTCAAAAAGGACGGGGGTCTTTATTTCGGACCCTATCCAGATGTGGGTGCAGCCAATGAAATCAAGCGATTACTGGATCGAATTTTCCCTTTTAGAAAGTGTACTAATCCACCGTCTAAGGTCTGTTTTTACTACCATATCGGCCAATGTATGGCCCATACCATCTGTAAGAAGGATGAGGCCTATTTCAAGTCCATGGCTCAGGAGGTTTCTGATTTTCTGAAAGGGCAGGATGACAAAATCATAGATGAGCTTAAGGGAAAAATGGTAGTGGCAGCACAGACTATGGAATTTGAACGTGCAGCGGAATACCGTGACTTGATTCAGGCTATTGGAACGCTTCGAACCAAGCAACGGGTCATGGCTAAGGATCTCCAGAATCGTGATGTCTTTGGCTACTATGTGGACAAGGGTTGGATGTGTGTTCAGGTTTTCTTTGTCCGTCAGGGAAAACTCATTGAGCGGGATGTCAATCTTTTCCCTTATTATAATGATCCGGATGAGGACTTTCTAACCTATGTGGGACAATTTTATCAAGAAAAATCTCACTTGGTTCCCAATGAGGTACTGATTCCGCAGGATATTGATGAAGAAGCCGTCAAGGCTTTGGTAGACACCAAGATTCTTAAGCCTCAGCGTGGAGAGAAAAAGCAACTGGTCAATTTGGCTATAAAGAATGCTCGAGTCAGTCTGGAGCAGAAATTTAACCTGCTAGAGAAATCTGTCGAAAAGACCCAAGGGGCTATTGAAAATCTAGGACGTTTACTCCAAATCCCGACACCAGTCCGCATCGAATCCTTCGATAACTCCAATATCATGGGAACTAGTCCTGTTTCAGCCATGGTGGTCTTTGTCAACGGCAAACCAAGTAAGAAGGATTATCGTAAGTATAAAATCAAGACCGTAGTCGGGCCAGACGACTATGCCAGTATGAGAGAAGTCATTCGCAGGCGCTATGGTCGAGTACAGCGTGACGGTTTGACTCCTCCAGATTTGATTGTGATTGATGGGGGACAAGGTCAAGTCAATATCGCTAAGCAAGTCATCCAAGAAGAGCTGGGTTTGGACATTCCAATTGCAGGCCTGCAAAAGAATGACAAGCACCAAACCCATGAATTACTTTTTGGTGATCCTCTTGATGTGGTGGAGTTGTCTCGCAATTCTCAGGAATTTTTCCTCCTCCAACGCATCCAAGATGAGGTGCACCGCTTTGCCATCACCTTCCACCGTCAACTGCGCTCCAAAAATTCTTTTTCATCACAACTGGATGGAATTGAAGGGCTGGGACCTAAACGCAAGCAGAATCTCATGAAGCATTTCAAGTCTTTGACTAAAATCAAGGAAGTCAGTGTGGATGAGATTGTCGAAGTTGGGGTACCAAGAGCAGTCGCAGAAGCTGTGCAAAACAAGTTGAACCCGCATGAAACAGAAACCTTGCCTCAAGTGGCAGAAGAAAGAGTAGATTACCAAACGGAAGGAAACCACAATGAAACATAAAATCGCAATTTTATCAGATATTCATGGAAATGCGACGGCTTTAGAAGCAGTGATTGCAGATGCTAAAAATCAAGGAGTCAGTGAATACTGGCTTCTGGGAGATATTTTTCTTCCTGGTCCAGGTGCAAATGACTTGGTCGCCCTGCTAAAGGACCTTCCTATCACAGCCAGTGTTCGAGGTAATTGGGATGATTGTGTCCTTGAGGCCTTGGATGGTGAATATGGTTTGGAACATCCACAAGAAATCCAGTCAATGCGAATGACCCAGTTTTTGATGGAGCGAATGGATCCTGCAACGATTGTCTGGCTACGAAGCTTACCTTTGCTGGAAAAGAAAGAAATTGACGGCTTGCGCTTTTCTATCTCTCATAATTTGCCAAATAAGAACTATGGTGGTGACTTGCTAGTTGAGAATGATACAGAGAAATTTGACCAACTACTAGATGAGGAAACGGACGTGGCAGTCTATGGTCATGTTCACAAGCAGTTGCTTCGTTATGGCAGTCAAGGGCAACAAATCATCAATCCAGGTTCTATTGGTATGCCCTATTTTAATTGGGAGGCGTTAAAAAATCACCGTGCCCAGTATGCCGTGATAGAGGTTGAAGATGGGGAATTGGTCAATATACAATTTCGTAAAGTTGCTTATGATTACGAGGCTGAGTTAGAATTGGCCAAGTCCAAGGGGCTTCCCTTTATCGAAATGTATGAAGAATTACGTCGTGAAGATAACTATCAGGGACACAATCTGGAACTCTTAGCCAGCTTAATAGAAAAGCATGGGTATGTAGAGGATGTGAGGGATTATTTTGATTTTTTGTAAGAGTTTCCTAAAATAACCAATGCAAACTAAAAACGATTGGCTGGTCCAATCGTTTTTAGTATATCTTACTGTAACTGAGATTTATCTGGGAGATAAGAACCACCTAGATAGGTATTGCTGAGTTTTTCAAGTGTTCCGTCTTGATAGAGTTCTTTGAGCGCTTTATCAAATTTCTCTTTAAACTCTTTTTGGTCGCTTGAGAAAACGATATAGTTGTTGGGACTATCGGCAGAAGGTAAATCAATGACTGAGAGATCTAAGCCACGGTCCTTGATAATCTTTTGAACGGATACCTTGTCAAAGACTAGAAAATCAAATTCACCGTTAGAGAGGTCTAGGATTCGTTTACCGATATCCTCGCCAGAAAAATCGATAGTAGCGGGATTGTCAGTGTGTTTTTGATTCCAGTTATTGATGAATTGAGCGTTTGAAGTTCCAGTATCCTCTTGTGTTGTTTTGCCAGCGATTTGGTCAAGTGAAGTCAGAGGATTTTTCTTGTTGCTGACAAGGACGAGGGGATTGTTTGAAATTGGAAGTGAGTAAAGGTATTTTTCAGCACGCTCTTTTGTATAACTCAAGTTATTGGCTGCAGCTTGATAGTGACCAGAATCAAGTCCTGGAAAGATGCTCTCCCAAGCAGTTCTTTGGAATTGAATCTCGTAGTCGCTGAGTTTTTCATCCACTGCTTTTAGAACTTCGATATCGAAGCCTGTCAGATTACCCTTGTCTTCGTAGTCAAATGGCGGCACATCACCAGCTGTAGCAACGACAATTGTCTTTTGAGAGCTGGTCTCTTTAGGTGTAGCTTGATTTCCACAGGCAACTAAAAAGGGGACGATAGCTAGTAGTAGGCTAAATTTTTTCATAATATCTCCATTCAAATGTAAAGTACTTGCTAGTTTATCAGAAACTGTCTTGATGAACCAATATATATTTTTTATGTCTGTGATAAAAAATCTTAATCATGAAAAATCCCTGCAAGCTCTTTCAAATTATGGTAGAATGGAAACAGTAGAATTAGAAAAGGAAATCGATTATGAAATTTCTTGAATTAAATAAAAAACGTCATGCGACCAAGCATTTCACTGATAAGCCAGTTGATCCTAAAGATGTTCGTACGGCTATCGAAATCGCAACCTTGGCACCAAGCGCCCACAATAGCCAGCCTTGGAAATTTGTGGTGGTTCGTGAGAAAAATGCTGAACTGGCAAAATTAGCTTATGGTTCCAATTTTGAACAGGTATCATCAGCGCCTGTAACTATTGCCTTGTTTACAGATACAGACCTTGCCAAACGTGCTCGTAAGATTGCCCGAGTTGGTGGTGCTAATAACTTTTCTGAAGAACAACTTCAATATTTCATGAAGAATTTGCCTGCGGAATTTGCACGCTATAACGAACAGCAAGTCAGCGACTACCTAGCTCTCAATGCAGGTCTGGTTGCCATGAATTTGGTTCTTGCATTGACAGACCAAGGGATTGGTTCTAACATTATTCTTGGATTTGACAAGTCAAAAGCCAACGAAATTTTAGAAATCGAAGACCGTTTCCGCCCAGAACTCTTGATTACAGTAGGTTACACAGACGAGAAATTGGAACCAAGCTACCGCTTGCCAGTAGATGAAATCATCGAGAAAAGATAGAAAGAAGAAAAAAATGACAGCAATTGATTTTACAGCAGAAGTAGAAAAACGCAAAGAAGACCTCTTGGCTGACTTGTTTAGCCTTTTAGAAATCAACTCTGAACGTGATGACAGCAAAGTTGATGCTGAGCATCCATTTGGACCTGGGCCGGTAAAAGCCTTGGAGAAATTCCTTGAAATCGCAGACCGTGATGGCTACTCAACTAAAAATGTTGATAACTACGCAGGACATTTTGAGTTTGGTGATGGAGAAGAAGTTCTCGGAATCTTTGCCCACATGGACGTGGTGCCTGCTGGTAGTGGTTGGGACACAGATCCATACACACCAACTATCAAAGATGGTCGCCTCTATGCGCGTGGAGCTTCTGATGACAAGGGACCTACAACAGCTTGTTACTATGGTTTGAAAATAATTAAAGAATTGGGTCTTCCAACTTCTAAGAAAGTTCGCTTCATCGTTGGAACAGATGAAGAATCAGGTTGGGCAGACATGGACTACTATTTCGAGCACGTAGGACTTGCAAAACCAGATTTTGGTTTCTCTCCAGACGCTGAATTCCCTATCATCAATGGTGAAAAAGGAAATATTACAGAATATCTCCACTTTGCAGGTGAAAATGCAGGTGCTGCCCGTCTTCACAGCTTCACAGGTGGTTTGCGTGAAAACATGGTACCAGAATCAGCAACAGCAGTCGTTTCAGGTGATTTGGCTGACTTGCAAGCTAAACTAGATGCCTTTGTTGCAGAAC
>JAWHFN010000056.1:0-8910 GCA_032565555.1 Streptococcus mitis
AATCTGAACACCGACACCAACTCATCCGAGCTCTTGTAACGAAAAACAAGATTCATACTCAAGCTGAGCTACAAGCTCTTCTTGCTGATAATGATATTCAAGTTACACAAGCTACACTTTCGAGGGATATTAAAAGTATGAACCTGTCAAAAGTACGAGAAGAAGATAACTCTTACTATGTGCTCAATACAGGCTCTATCTCAAAATGGGAAAAACGTCTTGAACTCTACATGGAAGATGCCCTTGTCTTGATGCGCCCAGTTCAACATCAAGTTCTACTAAAAACCCTTCCTGGACTGGCTCAATCATTTGGTTCTATCATTGATGCTTTGAGTTTCCCTGACGCTATCGCTACCCTCTGTGGTGATGATGTCTGCCTTGTCATCTGTGAAGATGTAGAGGCAGCCCAACATTGCTTTGAAGAGCTGAAACGGTTCGCCCCACCATTTTTCTTTGGTGAATAAACAGAAACTGAACTCAAAAACTGCAGAACTCTCAAAATTTTAAACAGTAGTGAATTGATGTCAGCTAACATCTAGCGAATACAATAGCTGATTCCTGCTGAAAAGTGAGCTATGCAGTTTAATAAAACAAAAAAAGAAATCTATCTCATACATGAGTACAAAAGCTCCCCTTATAGTTTCTAGTGAAAAACAAATATTCACTAGAAACTATAAGGGGAGTCTTCATATATCTAAAAGAAATTCTAAATCTGTTTCAGCTTGTTTAGATTCAATTAATTATACATCATAGATAATCCTCTTCAAATCACGTCAGGTTCACATTTCCGTATAAGAGAGAAATTTATTGTTGCAATACTTTTCTTGGTTTGGTACCTTCAGCTGGACCAATGACACCTGCCATCTCAAGCTCTTCCATGAGACGGGTCGCACGGTTAAAACCAACTGATAAACGACGCTGAATCATGGATGCGCTGGCTTTCTGGGTCTCAATGACTAGAGCTTTGGCTTCTTCAAAGAGCGGATCTCCACCAGATTCCCCATCTGAAAATTCTCCGTCATTTTCAGAAACCTCACCTGGATCAAAACTCTCATCGTAGTCCGCATCTGCCTGAGCCTTAATGAAGTTTACGATGCGCTCGACATCATCATCCGAGATAAAGGAGCCTTGGAGACGAACTGGATGATTTTCATCAATCGGTTTAAAGAGCATGTCTCCTCGACCAAGTAGTTTTTCTGCTCCATTTTCATCCAAAATCGTACGGGAGTCTGTCCCTGATGAAACCGCGAAAGCGACACGAGAAGGAACATTGGCCTTGATCAGACCAGAAATGACATCAACGGATGGACGCTGGGTTGCAAGAATCATGTGGATACCTGCAGCACGCGCCTTCTGTCCCAAACGGATGATAGCATCTTCCACTTCCTTGCTGGCTACCATCATAAGGTCAGCCAACTCATCCACAATCACGACAATGAGCGGTAACGGAACCTGCTTGTACTCAGACTGAGCATTGAACTCTTCTACCTTGGCATTAAAGCCTGCAATATTCCGAACTCCCACCTTGGCAAAGAGTTCATAACGATTTTCCATCTCATCCACAACCTTTTGCAGAGCCTTACTGGCTTTGCGTGGATTGGTCACGACTGGAATCAAGAGGTGAGGAATATCATTGTAAACAGACAACTCAACCATCTTGGGATCGACCATCATAAATTTAACTTGGTCTGGTCTCGCCTTCATGAGAATGCTAGCAATAATACCGTTAACTGCTACTGACTTACCTGAACCCGTTGAACCCGCGACAAGCAAGTGGGGCATTTTAGAAAGGTCAAAAGCTCTTGCGGTGCCATTAACAGCCTTCCCTAAAGGAATTTCCAAGAGATTTTCTGCTTTCGTTTGAGATTGTTCCCATAGTTCGCGGAAGGATACCGTCGCAATCTCGGAGTTGGGCACTTCTATTCCGACTAGAGATTTTCCTGGGATGGGTGCTTCAATTCGGACATCCTTGGCCGCCAAGGCTAGAGCGAGGTCATCTGCTAGATTGGAAATGCGGTTGACCCGTACACCCACTGCCGGTTTGACTTCATACTTGGTCACTGATGGCCCAATTTCAGCCCGTTCAACCGTCACCTTGATACCAAAGCTAGCAAAGGTTTCTTCTAGGATTTTGATATTTTCCCGAACGATTTTCTTCTCTTTAGACTGGTCTTTGGGTTTATCAGGGGCAAAGAGTTGTAAGCTTGGAAGTTTATATTCGAGGGCTTCTTTTGCTGAAAAATCTACCTGAACATCTTCATCATCAGAGCCCTCTTCCTGTTCAGGGAATTCAAGTTCAGTTTGAGGTAGGATGATTTCTGGTTCCACCCACTCTTCTTCAGGTATATGTGGAAAATCCTGAACATCTTCCTCTGTCAAAATTTCACCTGTTTCCATATCAATAGGAGGCAAATCGAGTAAGGCTTTTTCAGCCTCTTCCTCAGCCTTTTGACGAGCTTTTTCTTCTTGTTTGACAAAGCGTTCCTCTTTTCGACGCTCATGCCCTTCTCGCCATTTGGCAAAGCCTTTACTGCCAAATTCAGCAATATCGTAAACAGACCAAGGACTGACTAGGAGGGCTCCAGCTAAAATCAAGATAGAACCAATAAAGTAAGTACCGATATTTGAGAAGAGAAAGGCGATTGGCATATAAAGAGCGACCCCAATCAAGCCCCCTCCAGCAAAACTGGTTGTTCGAAAACCAGTCAAATCAGTCACAACCTGAGCCATGGTTCCTTTCAAGACCGACTTGTCCAAACCATAATTCCAAACTAAGTAAGCCTCGAAAATCAAGAGCAAACCAGCAAATATGGTGAAAAAGCCAGATAAGAGTCCTTCCTGTTTTCGTATCCACTTGAAAAAGAAGAGGTAGAGCAGGATACCAAATATTGCCAGATAAGCTAGGCTCCCCACCAGCAATCGAATTAAATTGTAAAGAGTTATACCCGCAGCCCCTAATTTGAAGGCTGCGAAAATCAATAAAATCGCGATTCCCAACGAAATCAACATCCGTTGAATCGCTTCTTTTCTTTCGAGTTCTGCTTTAGACGGTCTCCGTCTTGTTTTACTTGTATTCTTGTTTGCCATTCTTCTATTATACCATATTTCACAGGCATTTCGGAAAGAGAAAAAGACTGCACCAAACGGTCCAATCTTTTCATTTTTCTATTTTTTATGCTTGGGGTTTACGTAGGTAACCATAAACCACACCACTTACAATTGCTCCTACCAAGACAGAAACGAGGTAAAGGAGAGCATTTGAAGTAAGGGCAATAACGAAGATTCCTCCGTGTGGCGCCATGAGTTTGATACCAGTAAGACCAACGAGACCTCCTGCTACTGCTGAACCAAGGATAAAGCTTGGGATAGCACGAGCTGGGTCAGCTGCACCAAACGGAATCGCTCCCTCAGTGATAAATGACAAGCCCATGATGATGTTTGTCAAACCAGAGTTGCGTTCTTCTTTAGTAAATTTATCTTTGAAAAGAAGAGTTGCGACAAAGATTGCAAGTGGTGGCACCATTCCTCCAGCCATAACTGCTGCCATGGCTACAGAACCACCTGAAGAAACAGTTGCTGCAAGCGTACCTGTACCAAAAACATAAGCCGCTTTATTGACCGGTCCACCCATGTCGACAGCCATCATTCCACCAAGAACGATACCGAGAAGGACAGCTGAACCGCCTCCAAGACCGCCAAGGAAATCATTCATAGCAGTGTTGATTGCTGCCATTGGGATGTTAACAGCTAGCATAACAAATCCAGTCAAGATTGTTCCAAGAAGTGGCAAGAGAAGGATTGATTTTGCACCTTCAAGTGAACGAGGAACTTTAACGTATTTCTTAATAGCAAGAACTAAAGCACCTGCGATAAATCCACCCACAAGGGCACCTAGGAAACCAGATGAGACACCTGCAAGAGTTGAAGTTGCTTCACCACCTGCTGCATAAGGTATTTTACTAAAGGCAAAACCTTCTTTAGCAATAGCACCAGCCACGAAACCTGCTACCAAACCTGGTTTTTCAGCGATAGAGTAGGCAACATAACCTGCAAAGACTGGAAGCATCAAACCAAAGGCAGCACCACCGATTTTCATGAACATAGAAGCTAGTTCATGGTAAGAACCAAGACTGCCAAGGTTTTCATTCGGAACACCCAAAGCACCGTCAATCAAGAAGGCAAGGGCAATCATGATACCACCACCGATAACGAATGGCAACATTTGGGATACACCACTCATCAAGTGTTTATAGAAGGCACCACCAAGACTTTGTTTTTCGTTAGAGGCTGTTGCACCTTTTGCTCCATTAGCAGCACGGTAGACTTCAGCATCTCCTGAAAGAGCCAAATTAATTAACTCTTCTGTCTTACGGATACCGTCAGCAACTGGACGATTGATCAATGGTTTGCCATCGAAACGATCCATTTCAACAGCCTTGTCTGCTGCGATGATAACAGCTTTAGCCTTACGAATGTCTTCAACAGTTAGTTGGTTTCCAACACCGCTAGCACCGTTGGTTTCGACCTTAATTCCAACACCCATTTCAGCAGCCACTTTTTGAAGAGCTTCTTGGGCCATGTAAGTGTGGGCGATACCTGTTGTACAAGCTGTAACAGCTACGATAAAGTCACCAGAGTTATTGGCAGGTACTTGAACAGGCTCTTCAGTTTTTTCTAAAGCTTTGTCAAAAAGTTCGATAACTTGGTCAGCTGATGTTGCTTGACGAAGTTTGTCAGCAAATCCATCTTTCATCAAGTATTGAGACAATTCTGCCAAGGCAGCCAAGTGAGTGTCATTAGCACCTTCTGGAGCCGCAATCATGAAGAAGAGGTCAGTTGCTTGTCCATCCAAGCTCTCATAATCAACACCCTTATTTGACTTAGCAAAGAGAACTGTCGCTTCTTTGACAGCAGCGTTTTTGCTGTGAGGCATTGCGATTCCATCACCCAAACCCGTAGAAGTCAAGGATTCACGCGCTAAAATTCCTTCTTTAAAGGTTTCAAAATCTGTCACATAACCGTGGTCTGTCAAACTTTTAATCATCTCGTCGATTACAGCTGTTTTTTCAGTCGCCTGCAAATCCAGCAACATGACATCTTTTCTCAATAGGTCTTGAATTTTCATCGTTTTTCTACCTCAACTTTTTCATATGTTTCTTTAATAAATTCTGCCGTTGCCAAGTCATCTGAGAAGGTCGTTGCCGTTCCGCAAGCCACTCCCCATTTGAAGGCTTCTACTGCATCTTTTGATTTGACAAATTCACCTGTGAATCCGGCAACCATAGAATCACCAGCTCCAACTGAATTTTTGACTGTTCCCTTGATAGGTTTTGCGAAATAAGCTCCCTCAGATGTGACAAGAAGGGCACCGTCCCCAGCCATGGAGATAATGACATTTTGAGCACCTTTGGCCAATAACTCACGAGCGTATTTCTCAATTTCATCTAAACTTTCGAGTTTCACTCCAAAGATAGCTCCAAGCTCGTGATTATTTGGTTTGACCAAAAGCGGCTGGTAGTCCAAACTATCAATCAAGGTCTGTCCTTCAAAGTCACAAACGACTTGCGCACCAGTCTTGCGTGTCAAGGCAATCAAATCCTTGTAGATAACATTTCCTAGGTTTTTAGCACTTGAACCCGCAAATACAACCGTGTCTTCTGCAGTCAAACTAGACAAAATAGCTTTCAATTCTTCTAACTGGGCTGGTTCGACGGTTGGACCCGTTCCGTTGATTTCTGTTTCTTGGTCTGCTTTGATTTTAACATTGATACGAGTATCTTCTGCCACTTGAACAAAACGTGTCTCGATTTCTTCATCAGCCAAAGTATCTGTGATAAATTTACCAGTAAAGCCTCCGATAAATCCCGTAGCTGTATTTGGAATATCTAAGCGCTTCAAAACACGACTGACATTGATTCCTTTCCCACCAGCAAACTTATCATCACTGTCCATACGATTGACACTACCGACTTGAACTTGGTCCAAACGAACGATATAATCAATGGATGGATTGAGTGTGACTGTATAAATCATACTTCTATTACCTCCGTTTTCTCCTTAATAACCTGCAAGAGCTCATGCCCTTGACTTGTGATAACAATAGCTCGTTTGAGTGGTGCTACCTTAGCAAAGCAAGTTTGCCCAATTTTAGACGAATCCACCAAGACATAGGTCTGTTTGGCGTTTTCCAAAATAGCACGCTTCACAGCTCCCTCCTCCATATCAGGAGTCGTATAATAACTATCGTCCACACCATTCATCCCGATAAAGGCACGGTCAAAGTGCAATTGGTTAATCTGGTTAAGAGCAACGCCCCCGATGCTCGCATCTGTCGCCATCTTGACACTTCCTCCAACCATGACAGTCGGAATCTGCTTTTCAACCAACTGAGCAGCATGGTGAATCGAGTTGGTTACTACAGTAATATTCTTATTGACCAATTCATGAATCAAAAAAGCAGTTGTTGTTCCTGCATCGATAAAGATGACATCTTGTTCCTTGATGAGAGAGGCTGCTTTCTGAGCCAACAACTTCTTCTCTTGAAGGTTTTTGACAGATTTTTCTTGAATGGTTTCTTCTTCCTGCAAGGAATGGGGCAATTCTGCTCCACCATGCACGCGACGAAGCTTGTTTTCCGCTTCCAACTCATCCAAATCTCTTCGAACCGTTGATTCTGACGTTTCTAACAAACTAACTAATTTTTCTAGAGAAACTACATGATGTTGATTTAACTCCTCTAAAATCAGTTGCTTCCGCTCTGTTTTTAACACTGAATCACCTCCTGTTATCGTTTACACTATTCATTCTATCACACTTTCTTTCAAAGTCAAGCGCTTTTTGTCATTTTCTTTCAAAATCTATCATTTTTCTTATTTCCAAAATTTTTATTGCAAGATAAGAGCCTTTATGGTAGACTATTTGAGTAAGTATTGGAAGATTACTCAAGAGGCTTAAGAGGCCGTGTTGGAAACGCGGTAGGCGTGTAACAGCGTGCGTGGGTTCGAATCCCATGTCTTCCGTTTATTTTAAAAAAGATACCCAAGAAATCTTGGGTATCTTTTTTCTTATATGCTTGTTTTATAACTCGGGTGAATTTCTTAGAAAATATCAAATAACAATTTCACATTGAGAATTGTTAAGATAATGGAAACGATATAGCCAAGGATGGTATTCCATTTGGCATTGGTAAATTCTCCCATCAGTGATTTCTTAGAAGTTAGATAAATCAGTGGGAAGATTGAAAATGGAAGAGCAATCGAAAGAAAGACTTGTGAATAAACCAATAACTGATCCAATGTTTTTTCCTGATGACCAAACAGAACCGCTACAATCATGACAGGCAACAAGGCAAAGAGACGAGTTGCCAAACGAATGAACCATTGAGGTAATCTCATATGCAAGAAACCTTCCATAACGATTTGTCCAGTCAAGGTACCCGTAATTGTCGAATTTTGACCACTGGCTAATAAAGCCAAGGCAAACAAGGTTGATAAGGTCGAGCTAGCTATAGCTCCTGCAATAGTAGAATCCTGCAAGGCATTATACATTTGAGAGAAGGCAGAAATCTCAGATGCATGGCCGAAAAAGAGAGCCGCCCCGAGAATTAATAGAAGGGAGTTAACCACAAAGGCCAAGGATAATTGGAGATTTGAATCCCAGGTCATAAAGCGCACGGCTTTTCGAACATCATTCTTGTCCTTGTGATTGATTTTCCGAGTTTGAGACAAGGAAGAATGCAAATAGAGGTTATGGGGCATAACCGTTGCTCCCACGATCCCTAGTGCCAAGGTTAATTGACTTTCATGCCCTGGCAAGGGACTTTCAAATAAGGTTGCATTCGGTAGATAACCCTCAACGATTCCTTGGAAGCTTGGATGTGACAAAGCTACCAGATAGGTAAAAATTGCTAGAATGGTTAAAATCAGTGTTGTCACAATAGCTTCAATCTTCTTAAAGCCAAATTTCATCAGAAGCAATAAGAGAAAAACATCCAACACGGTCAAGAGAATTGCTATCATAATCGGAATCTTAAAGAGAAGATTGAGAGCAATCGCTGAACCTAGAACTTCTGCCAGATCTGTCGCCATCAAGGCTAATTCTAAAATCACCCATAGACTATAACGAAGCCATTTAGGTGAATGATGAGCCGTTGCTTGAGCCAGGTCCATCTGGGTTACAATACCAAGCTTTCCTGCCATCTGCTGAAGTTGCATGGCAATGAGAGATGAAATCAAGATAACAAACAAGAGACTATACTTATAGGAAGCACCACCGACTACACTGGTAATCCAGTTTCCTGGATCCATATAACCAACTGCGACAAGAGCACCCGGACCTAAAAAGGCATTTAAATTTTGCCAGAAATGATTGTTATTTGGAGTATCGATAGATTGATTAATCTCAGAGAGTGACACTTTTTTATGAGAAGACATAGATACTTACCTCTTTCTAAACCTACTTTTTCATTATTTTCTATTAGAGAAAAATAAGATTGACTTTAAACTATTAAAACAATGAAAACTATATGAAAAACATTTAGTTTTTTCATTATTTTTCTTAAGGCACCTTAATATTTTTCTTAAGGCACCTTAATTATAACACAAAAAATGAAAACTATATGAAAAACATTTAGTTTTTTCATTATTTTTCTTAAGGCACCTTAATTATAACAGAAAATATGATAAAAACTTAAGAAAATTCAGGACTTGCTTTAATATTTAGGATACAACAAAATGTTGTATTCTTTTTTGCAAAAGAATACCAAAAAATAAAATAAAAAACGTTGTAAAATTCAACACCTGATATTATGCGTTTTCTGATTTTAAAGACTTTTTGCCTGACCCTTTTCACCTTGTTAAAACACCATTGATCTTAACTCATCACTTACCTCTTAAAAAATCTTTAGAATTG
>JAWHFN010000057.1:0-8825 GCA_032565555.1 Streptococcus mitis
CGCAAGATGGTGGTTGAGGATGAGTTGGATAATGGTGTTCGCCTTTACCTCAATTTTGGGCATACCATTGGCCATGCTATTGAAGCGACGGCCGGCTATGGCAAGGTCATGCATGGTGAAGCTGTGGCTGTGGGAATGGTGCAGATATCCAAGGTTGCTGAGGAGAAGGGACTTATGCCAGCTGGCATTACCCAATCTATCACAGAGATGTGTCAGAAATTTGGATTGCCTGTTGACTATGAAAACTGGGATGTTGACAAGCTTTATCAGGCTTTGACTCATGATAAGAAGGCGCGTGGTAATACCTTGAAATTGGTCTTGGTGCCAGAGCTCGGTTCAGCGACTATCCACTCAGTTTCTCTGGAAGAGATGAAAGACTACTTGGTAAAATAAGGAGAGTGTATGAGATATTTAACTGCAGGAGAATCACACGGCCCCCGTCTGACAGCTATCATTGAAGGAATTCCAGCTGGGCTTCCTTTGACAGCTGAGGATATCAATGAGGACCTTAAACGCCGTCAGGGTGGCTACGGTCGAGGCGGTCGTATGAAGATTGAAAGTGATCAAGTTGTCTTTACTTCTGGCGTTCGTCACGGGAAGACTACTGGGGCTCCCATTACCATGGATGTCGTCAATAAGGACCATCAGAAATGGCTGGATATCATGTCTGCGGAGGACATTGAAGACCGCCTTAAAAGCAAACGGAAAATCACCCATCCACGTCCAGGTCATGCCGACTTGGTTGGGGGCATTAAGTACCGTTTTGATGATTTGCGAAATTCTTTGGAGCGTTCATCTGCCCGTGAAACCACCATGCGGGTGGCAGTTGGGGCAGTAGCCAAACGCCTCTTGGCTGAGCTGGATATGGAAATTGCCAACCATGTCGTAGTCTTTGGTGGCAAGGAAATCGATGTTCCTGAGAATCTGACAGTGGCTGAGATTAAGGAGCGAGCTGCCCAGTCTGAAGTTTCTATTGTCAACCAAGAAAGAGAACAGGAAATCAAGGACTATATTGACCAAATCAAACGTGACGGTGATACCATCGGTGGGGTTGTGGAGACAGTCGTTGGAGGTGTTCCAGTTGGTCTTGGTTCCTATGTCCAATGGGACAGAAAATTGGATGCAAGATTGGCTCAAGCTGTTGTCTCTATCAATGCCTTTAAAGGAGTGGAATTTGGTCTTGGCTTTGAAGCTGGTTACCGCAAAGGTAGCCAGGTCATGGATGAAATTCTCTGGTTTAAAGAAGACGGTTATACCCGCCGTACCAATAATCTTGGCGGCTTTGAAGGTGGTATGACTAATGGGCAACCGATTGTTGTTCGTGGTGTCATGAAACCGATTCCTACTCTTTATAAACCTCTTATGAGTGTGGATATCGAAACCCACGAACCCTACAAGGCAACTGTGGAGAGAAGTGATCCGACTGCTCTTCCAGCAGCAGGTGTGGTCATGGAAGCTGTTGTGGCTACGGTTCTGGCGCAAGAAATCCTTGAAAAATTCTCATCAGACAATCTAGAAGAATTAAAAGAAGCGGTGGCCAAACACCGAGACTATACAAAGAACTATTAAGGAGTTCCTATGGCAAAAACAGTCTATATCGCAGGTCTTGGTCTGATTGGTGCCTCTATGGCACTCGGGATCAAACGCGATCATCCAGATTATGAAATTTTAGGCTATAATCGTAGTCAAGCTTCGAGAGATATTGCCTTGAAAGAAGGTATGATTGACCGTGCAACGGATGATTTTGCCAGTTTTGCTTCTTTAGCAGATATCATTATTCTCAGCTTGCCAATCAAACAAACCATTGCTTTCATTAAGGAGTTGGCCGACTTGGACTTAAAAGAAGGTGTCATTATCTCAGATGCCGGTTCGACCAAGTCAGCTATTGTGGATGCGGCGGAGAACTGTTTGGCTGGCAAACCTGTTCGCTTTGTCGGGGCTCATCCCATGGCTGGTAGTCACAAGACAGGGGCTGCTTCTGCGGATGTCAATCTTTTTGAAAATGCCTATTATATCTTTACACCTTCAAGCCTGACAAGTCAGGACACGCTTGAGGAAATGAGGGATTTGCTTTCAGGTCTTCACGCTCGTTTTATCGAGATTGATGCCAAGGAGCATGATCGAGTCACTTCTCAGATTAGTCATTTTCCTCATATTCTGGCTTCTAGTCTCATGGAGCAGACCGCGGTCTATGCTCAAAAACATGAGATGGCAAGGCGCTTTGCGGCCGGTGGTTTTCGAGATATGACTCGAATTGCGGAAAGCGAACCAGGTATGTGGACCTCCATTCTTTTGTCCAATCGTGAGACTATTCTGGAGCGGATTGAGGATTTTAAGGAACGCTTAGATGAGGTTGGTCAAGCCATCAGCAAGGGTGATGAAAACCAAATCTGGAACTTTTTCAACCAAGCGCGTGAGCAACGTCAGGCTATGGAAATCCATAAGCGTGGTGGCGTGGATAGCTCTTATGACCTTTATGTCGATGTTCCCGATGAAGAAGATGTTATCCTGAGGATTTTGGAACTGCTACGTGGAACTTCCTTGGTTAATATTCACATCAACGAGGAAAACCGTGAGGATATTCACGGGATTCTACAAATTTCATTTAAAAACGCTCAAGATTTAGAACGAGCTGAGAACCTCATAACAGAAAATACCGACTATACAGTCGTCATCAAATAAGGAGAAAATCATGTCAAATATTTACGATAGTGCAAATGAACTTAGTCGCGGTCTACGCGAATTACCAGAATACAAGGCTGTCAAAGCAGCCAAAGATGCGATTGCAGCAGATGCTGAGGCAAGCAAAATCTTTACAGAATATGTTGCCTTTCAAGAGGAAATTCAAAAACTAGCACAGACAGGGCAAATGCCAGATGCTTCCTTCCAAGATAAGATTGAAGGCTTTGGCAAGCAGATTCAGGGGAACAGCCTCTTGTCAGAATTCTTTACCAAGCAACAACAATTGGCAATTTACCTCTCTGACATTGAAAAAATTGTTTTTGAACCAGTTTCAGAATTGCTAAAATAAGAAAATAACTATCCTAAAGTCAGGAATTTTTGAGGAATTTCTGGCTTTTTATGATAAAATAAGTAAAAGTATTGCAAGTATGAGGTCCAGTATGAAACTAAAAACAAACATTAGCCACTTACATGGCAGTATCCGCGTACCAGGTGACAAGTCTATCAGCCACCGTTCCATTATCTTTGGAAGTTTGGCTGAGGGTGAGACAAAGGTTTATGATATTTTGCGTGGCGAGGACGTGCTCTCAACCATGCAGGTTTTTCGTGACCTTGGTGTTGAAATTGAGGATAAAGATGGGGTTATTACCATTCAAGGTGTCGGTATGGACGGCTTAAAAGCGCCGCAAAATGCCCTTGATATGGGAAATTCTGGCACCTCGATTCGTCTGATTTCAGGTGTCCTTGCTGGGGCCGACTTCGAAGTAGAAATGTTTGGAGATGATAGTCTTTCCAAACGTCCTATGGACCGTGTGACGATTCCATTGAAAAAAATGGGTGTTAACATTTCAGGGCAAACTGAGCGAGACTTGCCTCCCCTTCACTTAAAAGGGACGAAAAATTTAACACCTATTCAATATGAGTTGCCAATTGCCTCTGCCCAAGTCAAGTCAGCCTTGATGTTTGCGGCCTTGCAGGCTCAGGGGGAGTCTGTAATTATCGAAAAAGAGTGCACCCGTAATCATACTGAAGATATGTTGCAACAATTTGGTGGTCATTTGAGTGTGGAGGGCAAAAAAATCACAGTCCAAGGGCCACAAAAATTGATAGGACAAAAGGTGGTTGTTCCAGGAGATATTTCCAGTGCAGCCTTTTGGTTGGTCGCAGGTTTGATTGTTCCAAACTCTCGTCTAGTGCTGCAGAATGTGGGTATTAACGAAACGCGTACAGGGATTATCGATGTTATTCATGCCATGGGTGGAAAACTAGAAATAACTGAAATTGACCCAGTCGCTAAATCTGCTACCTTGACTGTTGAATCTTCTGACTTGAAAGGAACAGAGATTGGTGGTGCCTTGATTCCACGATTGATTGATGAATTGCCAATTATCGCTCTTCTGGCGACTCAAGCCCAAGGTGTAACAGTTATCAAGGATGCTGAGGAGCTCAAGGTCAAGGAAACAGACCGCATTCAGGTTGTGGCAGACGCTTTAAATAGCATGGGTGCGGATATTACTCCTACAGCTGATGGAATGATTATCAAAGGGAAATCAGCCCTTCACGGTGCTAGAGTCAATACTTTTGGTGACCACCGTATCGGCATGATGACAGCTATCGCAGCCCTCTTGGTTGCAGATGGAGAAGTGGAACTTGACCGTGCAGAAGCCATCAATACCAGCTATCCTAGCTTCTTTGATGATTTGGAGAACTTGATTCATGGCTAAGGTATTACTAGGATTTATGGGGGCTGGAAAATCGACTATTGCAAGAGGCTTGGACCCAGATTATCTCGATATGGATGCTCTGATAGAGAAGCGCTTAGGCATGTCCATTACGGAATTTTTCTCGGAAAAGGGAGAAGGAGCCTTTCGTCAGGTAGAATCAGAAGTCCTAGCTGATTTACTACAAAGAGACCAAGTCGTGTCAACTGGAGGAGGAGTGGTTATTTCTCAGAGAAATCGTGACTTACTCAAGACTAATACAGATAACATCTACCTGAAAGCTGATTTTGAAACCCTCTACCACCGTATCGCAGCTGATAAGGACAATCAGCGTCCGCTTTTTCTAAATAATAGCAAGGAAGAACTAGCAGCTATTTTCCAAGAAAGACAGGCCTGGTATGAGGAGGTAGCCAGTCGGGTTTTGGATGTGACCAAGCTAAGTCCAGAGGAAATTATAGAGGAACTGAGATGAAAATTGCTTATCTAGGTCCCAAGGGATCATTTTCACACCATGTTGTGCAGACAGCTTTTCCTCATGAGGAATTGCAGGCTTTTGCTAACATTACAGATGTCATCAAGGCCTATGAGCAAGGCTTGGTGGACTATTCTGTGGTGCCAGTTGAAAATTCTATTGAGGGTAGTGTTCATGAAACCTTGGACTACCTTTTTCATCAGGCTCGCATTCAAGCAGTTGCAGAAATCGTTCAGCCTATTCATCAGCAGTTGATGGTAGTCCCAGGCCATACTAAGATTGAAAAGATTTTTTCTCATCCTCAGGCTTTGGCTCAAGGAAAGAAATTCATCGATGAACAATATCCAGAGGCCCAAATCGAGGTAACAGCTAGTACAGCTTATGCGGCCCGTTTTATTTCCGAACATCCAGACCAGCCTTATGCAGCCATTGCTCCTAGAAGTTCTGCAGAAGAATATGGTTTAGAACTGATTGCTGAGGATATTCAGGAAATGGAAGCCAATTTCACACGTTTCTGGGTTCTGGGAGCTGAAGGTGCAGCTATTCCCTTGCAAGCACAAACTGAGAAAATGAGTTTGGCCTTGACCTTACCTGACAACCTTCCAGGTGCACTTTATAAGGCTCTTTCGACCTTTGCTTGGAGAGGAATTGACCTGACAAAAATTGAAAGTCGTCCACTCAAGACAGCGTTGGGCGAATACTTTTTCATTATCGATGTGGACTATGCTGATAAGGACTTGGTCCACTTTGCCCAAAAAGAATTAGAAGCGATTGGAATCCAGTATAAAGTTCTGGGTGCCTATCCTATTTATCCAATATCAGACCATGGAAAGGAGAGAAGATGAGTAAAGAAAATCCTTTAAGTCATCACGAGCAGTTGCGTTATGACTATCTTTTTAAGAATATCCATTACCTCAATGAGCGAGAAAAAAAAGAGTTTGCTTACCTGCAAGATAAATTAAGTAAGGCAAGTAATGACGCTCCCTCAGAAAGTCAGGAATTGACCGAGGATTATAGAAAGTCAAGTGCTAACACTTCGATGCCTTCTTATAATAGTCGTAGTCGTTCTGAGAGATACCAGAAGATCAATTCTCTTCCAAAGAAAAAGACTAAAAAGCGGAAGCTACGGTGGGGGCGTATTTTCGCAGGTTTACTGGCTATCTTAGCTTGTCTGGCATTGGGTATGATTTTTATGTTCTTAAAAGGTTATACCAATGCTAATCCAGATAAAAATACGAATGCCCGGGCAGCTCAAGTAGAAGTCTTTAATGGTCAGGACACCAGAGATGGTGTTAATATTTTGATTATGGGTACAGATGGGCGAATTGGTCAAAATAGTGCTGAGACGCGGACTGACTCTATTATGGTATTAAATGTCGGAGGTTCAGATAAGAAAATTAAGCTGGTCAGCTTCATGCGTGATAATTTGGTCTATATAGATGGTTATAGTCAAGTGATTAACGGTAGAAAACAGACGGATAACAAGTTAAACGTAGCCTATGAGTTAGGAGAACAAGAGGGGCAAAAAGGGGCAGAAATGGTTCGTCAAGTCTTGAAAGATAATTTTGACTTGGACATTAAGTATTACGCCTTGGTCGATTTTCAAGCCTTTGCAACAGCGATTGACACGCTTTTCCCTGATGGGGTGACGATTGATGCTCAATTTTCAACATTGAATGGGCGTCCACTAACAGAAGCTACAGTCGGCGATGATTTACATGCGACTGAGACTGAGTCTCCAACTCAGACTATTAAAGTCGGAAAACAGCAGATGAATGGTTCGACCTTGCTCAATTATGCTCGTTTCCGTGATGATGATGAGGCGGATTACGGCCGTACCAAAAGACAGCAGCAAGTGCTGACAGCAGTTCTTCAGCAAATCAAAGATCCAACCAAGCTCTTTACAGGATCAGAGGCACTTGGTAAGGTCTTCGGAATGACCTCAACGAATGTTCCTTATACCTTCCTGTTAACAAATGGCTTGTCTTTCCTAGACGGAGCTCAAAATGGTATTGAAAAATTGACGATTCCAGAACTTGGTGACTGGGTAGATGCCTATGATGTTTATGGAGGCTTGGGCTTGCTTGTCGATCAAAACAAATATCAGAATAAATTGTCTCAGATGGGTTTGAGATAAGATAATACTCAATGAAAATCAAAGTGCAAACTAGGAAGCTAGCCGCAGGCTGCTCAAAACACTGTTTTGAGGTTGTGGATAGAACTGACGAAGTCAGTAACCATACATACGGCAAGGTGAAACTGACGTGGTTTGAAGAGATTTTCGAAGAGTATAAGACAGAAAAATCAAAGTTTGATAGCTATTTATCTAGCAGTCAGGCTTTGATTTTTTACAGTCTACAATAGATTTTTACCCCTTATTTGTGGTATAATGAAATGATACGATAGAAAGAATAATGAACAATATGACTGATTTAAAAGCAATTCAGGCTCGTAGTCTGGAGATGGCTGAATATTTTGTGGCCTTTTGTAAAGAACATGGTTTGCTTTGTTACCTCTGTGGGGGAGGTGCTATTGGTGCCCTTCGAAACAAGGGGTTCATTCCTTGGGATGACGACCTAGACTTTTTTATGCCTCGTAAAGATTATGAGAAATTAGCAGAATTATGGCCTCGTTATGCAGATGAACGTTATTTCTTGTCAAAGAGTCACAAGGATTTTGTTGATCGTAATCTTTTTATTACCATTCGTGACAAGGAAACCACCTGTATCAAACCTTACCAGCAGGATTTGAATTTACCACATGGTTTGGCCTTGGATGTGTTGCCTTTGGATTATTATCCGAAAAATCCGGCTGAGCGAAAGAAACAGGTTCGTTGGGCACTGATTTATTCACTTTTTTGTGCCCAAACTATTCCAGAAAAGCATGGATCTCTCATGAAATGGGGAAGCCGAATCTTACTGGGGTTGACGCCAAAATCTCTCCGTTATCGTATTTGGAAAAAAGCTGAGAAAGAAATGACCAAATATGGTTTGGCTGAGAGCGATGGTATTACAGAATTATGCTCAGGTCCTGGCTACATGAGAAACAAGTACCCAATCGCATCTTTTGAAGACAATCTGTTCTTGCCATTTGAAGGAACAGAGATGCCTATTCCAGTTGGCTATGATGCTTATCTCAGCACTGCTTTTGGAGATTATATGACGCCTCCGCCAGCAGGCAAGCAGGTACCGCATCATGATGCTGTCATCGCTGATATGGATAAGTCTTATACAGAATACAAGGGAGAATATGGAGCATGATGGGTGAAAAAATTAGCGTTATCGTTCCAGTCTACAATGTAGAAGCCTACCTGGAGCGATGTGTGGAGTCAATTCTTCATCAGACTTATACTAATTTTGAACTAATCCTAATAAATGATGGATCTACTGATTCCAGTGGACAAATCTGTGATCATTTAGCATATCAGTATGAAAATATCAAGGTTTACCATATCGAAAATGCTGGTGTTTCTAATGCCAGAAATATTGGAATTCAGCTAGCGACGGGTGTTTGGATAACTTTTGTTGATAGTGATGATTTCGTTACCAAGGATTACCTAGCTACTTTAGCTAGTGCAGTTGAGGGAGGAAATGTAGGTTTTGTGATTGCTCCTCTACATCATATCAAAAATGGAATAGTGACAGATTTACCCCCGTATTCTGGTAGAAAAGAACTTTGGTCAACAGAAGAAACCATGAAAGAATTACTGATGACCACTAAGACATCATTCTTTCCAGTCGCAAAACTATTTAAGAGAGACCTGCTGGTAGATGAGAAATTTAATACAGACTACCATCTAGCTGAAGATGCCTTGTTTTTAACTGAATTGCTACTAAAGACAAGATGCAGTAGCGTATTTATTGACAAACCAATTTATTATTATGATCATCGTGAGGGAAGTGCGACAACATCTGTTAATCGGTATGTATTTGATACGATAGAAGTTTATA
>JAWHFN010000058.1:0-8794 GCA_032565555.1 Streptococcus mitis
GTTACTATGTAGATGCCAGTGGCGCTTGGAAATAATCTAAAGTATACATTTTATTCCATCAGCTATTAGTGTACATGCTCAGACTAAATGTTATCAGAACTGCAAGACAAATCTAGATAATAATACAAAAAGCGAATCGAAACAACAAATTCTGTTTTGTTCGCTTTTTGTTTCAATCTGTTACATTACGACATTGTCATTTAATTGTATATCCACATAAAATTTACATTTTTAATATGAAGTATTTAATAATACTCTTCGAAAATCTCTTCAAACCGCGTCAACGTCGCCTTGCCGTAGGTATGTTACTGACTTCGTCAGTTTCATCTACAACCTCAAAGCAGTGCTTTGAGCAGCCTGCGGCTAGTTTCCTAGTTTGCTCTTTGATTTTCATTGAGTATAAAAAGGAGTATAATGACTTTAAAACTAATTACATGTATATCGATAAGGAGGTCAAGTCTTTATGCTGAGAAGATTTGCTACTAAGAAACACCTCGTACTTTACTTCTTTTCTATTGCCGTTACCTGGATGGAAGCAATTATCACGCCAGCCCTTGTTCAGAATATTGTTGCTAGTTTTACCAATCAAGAACTAGGCCTTCTTTGGAAAGTTTTGATTTTAGGAATCCTTGGTAATCTCATCCTCTTACTGGGTTTAGCTGGGAAACGCTATTACTACTCTCGTTTGATTACCGATTTCAAATATGGAATCATGAGTGCTATTTTCAAACGATTTTTAAACAGTTATGAGATTGATGAAAAGGATATTTTATCCGACCTAGAAAACGACATCAAGCAACTAGAAGAAAGCTATATCGAACCAACCGTCATCATCATTTCTTCTCTGGGCTTTACCACTGTGTCTATTCTCTATGCCCTATGGACCAATTTTTACCTAGGTTTGATTTTCATCCTCTTCTACTCCTTTCCTGTCCTCTGCAGTGCTATCGGATCCAAGCGCTTGGATTCACTTTCTGAAAAGTGGTCAACTATTAACCAGAGCTACTTATCAAGCTTGACAAATTTTATTGGTGGTAGCCAACAAATTCGCCATTATCAGGGACAAGATTTCTTTTTTGCTCGCTATCAAAAGCAATTACAAACCCGTCTGGATGCCGAAATCAACTATGAAAAACAACGAACTTTAAACAGTCTTTTTATCAATAGCATCGATGCCTTTTGTTCTATCACACCAATCGTCATCGGTGGCTTTATGACATACTATAATTATTTAGATGCGGCTAGTTTTGTAGCTATCTATCTGGTTTCCCATAATATCGGCTATCAATTCCAAGAGTTGTCCTACTTTACCAACACCCGAAAAGCGACTCGAACTCTTCTCAACAAATACCAAAAACTTTTGGACCAGTCTGACTCCATCTCACCTAGAAACATAGAAAATATTTTCCCTCTCCAACTTGACAGCATCTCCCTAGAAAAAGAGGGAAACAGCCTCTTATCTCCGATTTCCATGCACATCAAACAAGGAGAAAAAATTGCTATTATCGGGGAAAGTGGCTCTGGTAAGACAACTCTGCTCAATATCATTCATGGAGAAGAGATACCGACAAGTGGACAGATTAGCTTTGCTGGTCAAAACCTGTCACGTCAAGAAATCACGGGCATTAGTTCCTATATCCTCCAAGATAGCCATTACTTTGATACGCTATCTCTGGAAGACAATATCCTTTTGGGACTGGATAAAAATCCAGAGACTTTAAATCATGTCCTCAAAAAAACAAGATTAGAACATTTGAAAAATCGAACGCTTAGCAATGACAGTCTGTCTGGTGGCGAGAAACAACGCCTAGAAATTGCTCGCACCCTCTACCACGATAGCCAACTCATCTTAGCCGACGAGATCAAGGCCAATCTTGACTTGGAAAATAGCAGAAAGATTAGTGACTTGCTCTTCTCCCTACCTCAAACAGTTATTGAAGTCATTCACCACTACACAGAAGAAGACTTAAAACACTACGACCAAGTCATTCACTTAAGCAAAGAAAAATAATACTCTATAACATACGATTTTAAAAAGCAAGGAAGCCGAATTCCTTGCTTTTTAACTCAATATCAAACTAGCTACAATAGGGCTGACAAAGACATAGAGAATACCGGTAACACCGATAGCTAAGCCACCCATAGCTCCTGCTACAGAGCCGTATCGAAAGGCTGTTCCTGTTCCGACTGCGTGGCCTGTTCCTCCAAGGGAAAGCCCGACTGCTACTGGATCGTCAATTTTCAACCACTTCAAAAGGGTTGGTCCGATGACACTGGTTAAAATCCCAGTCGCCACTACAACCACCAAGGTCACGGTCGTCAAACCTTGCAATTTTTCTGTGATTCCCACTGCCATGGCGGTTGTCACTGACTTAGGAAAGAGAGAAATGGCTAAGAAAAAGTCCATGCCAAAAATCTTAGCTACAAGGGCCGTGAAAGAGGTATTGACCACTACCGCTAACAGACTACCAAAGAGAATACTCCGAGCATGGTGCTTCATCAGATGAAAACTCTTATAAAGCGGAATCCCTAGAGCCACAGTCGATGGGACAATCAAGTTGTTCAGATAAACCCCACCTTGATAGTAATCTTGGTAAGAAATCCCCGTCACTTTTAGAAAGATGATAATGAAAACAGCCGACAAAAGCAAGGGCGTTGTCAAAGGATGGGGAAAACGTCTATAAATCAGCATTCCCACTAGATAAGCTAGGATAGATAGGGCAAGCCCAAACAGGGGATTGGAAACAAATTCACTCATTTGGCATCTCCTTTCTCATAATCTCCCTCAAACCGTCGTTTGATAAACTGAACCACCAAGGCAATAAGGATAATATTGATAACAGCCGCAAAAAAGACAATCAAAACAATTGGCAAAAGATAGGGAGCAATCACATCAAACTTCTCCATGATTCCCACTGCTGGTGGTAAAAAGAGAATGGTCATATTGGCCAGCAAGAAATTCCCGACCATGTTGACATGTCTGGTTCTCAGCCACTTGAATTGTAGGGCTAGAAAGAGAATAATCAAACCGATAATACTGCCTGGGATAGGCAAATGAAAGAAACTGGAAATCCCCTCTCCGATTAGAGAAATCACAAAGAGAATCATTAATTGAACATATAATTTCATCCTAAACTCCACGAAATAGACTTCTTGCATACCAGTTTACTCTTTTTTCAGAAAATTTCAAGGAAATGCACAAGAGTTGAGGAAAGTTTGAGAAGAAAGGGGATACAGGCAATTGAAGACTAACATAAACAGGCGTAATTTAGGATAAAAGATTCAGTGTCTTTCTTGCCAGCTTTCTTGAAAAGTAGTATAATTATTGCATGCGCAATCATCTTGTGATACAGAGATTGTCCGTAAGTGGACATTCTTCTATTTATGACTCTAAAAAGAAAGGAGATACTATGACCTATTTGGAAAAATGGTTTGACTTCAATCGGCGGCAAAAAGAAATCGAAGGTCTCTTGGAAGAGACTATTGCCCAGCAAAGCGACCAAAGTCTGACCTTGAAAGAATTCTACCTGCTCTACTACCTGGACTTGGCTCAAGAAAAATCTCTACGCCAGATTGACCTGCCAGATAAGCTTCATCTGAGCCCGAGCGCTGTTTCTCGGATGGTGGCTCGCTTGGAAGCTAAAAATTGCGGTCTGCTTAGTCGCATGTGTTGTGATCAAGATAGACGTTCTAGCTTTATCTGCCTGACAAGTGATGGGCAAAAAACACTGGCCTCTCTACAGAAGGCTGTCGAAGAAAGCTTGGAAACTGGTTTAGATTTCTTAATTTAAGATGATTTAGAAAAAAGTTGCGTGCGCAATCATTTTTCTTGACATTCTCTTTTACAAGGAGTAAAATAAAGTCATCATTAAATAAAGGAGTTTTTAAAATGATTGAAATTACCTATCTAGATGCCAGCAAGAATGAAAGAACTGTAACTTTCGAGTCTTATGAAGATTTTGATCGTTCACAACAAGCTTGCCTTATCGGCGTCGCAGACTACTACCCTGTCCAAAAATTAACTTACAACGGTCATGATTTGGACTATCATGGGACTTATGGAGATGTCTTCTTCTATCTCATGAAACAAGATTTAAGCCAATATAACTAAAAAAGGAGAAATACAATGGCAAAAGCAATTACAGATGCAACATTTGAACAAGAAACAAAAGACGGTTTGGTCTTGGTAGACTTCTGGGCAACTTGGTGTGGTCCATGTCGTATGCAAGGTCCAATCTTGGATAAATTGTCTGAAGAACTTTCAGAAGATGTCTTGAAAATCGTTAAAATGGACGTTGATGAAAATCCAAATACAGCTCGTGCCTTTGGAATCATGTCTATCCCAACTCTTCTCTTCAAAAAAGACGGCCAAGTGGTAAAACAAGTTGCTGGTGTTCACACAGCAGAACAAATCAAGGCCATCGTTGCTGAATTGAGCTAATCACACGAGAGACCAAGTACTTTATTGGTCTCTTTTTTCTTGCCCTTTGCCATTTTTCAAAAAATATGCTAGACTGTAGGTAGAATATTACGATGTTTGGGACATGCCATCGCTAAAAAAAACCTCTACTTGGTATTTTTTAGCTCCCTCATGGGAGCTTTTTGCGTGCTCTGAACATTTCCCATTTTGGAAGGAGTACTATGAAACGTCAATCAGCCTTGGTCGTCTTTAGTGGCGGTCAAGATTCCACAACCTGCCTCTTTTGGGCTAAAGAACACTATGAAACAGTCGAATCTGTCACCTTTGCCTACGGCCAACGCCATCATCTCGAAATTCAAGTTGCCCAAGAAATCGCTAAGGAACAGGGTATTCGCCATCATATCCTCGATATGTCTCTTCTGGGGCAAATCACTGAAAATGCCTTGACCTCTGATTTGGAAATCGAGCAAAAAGAGGGAGAGGTTCCCAATACCTTCGTTGATGGTCGCAACCACCTCTTTCTGTCCTTTGCGGCAGTTCTTGCCAAGCAACGAGGCATTAAAGACATCGTGACAGGTGTCTGTGAGACAGACTTCTCAGGCTACCCCGATTGTCGAGATGTCTTTGTCAAATCTCTTAATGTCACTCTCAACCTTGCCATGGATTACGACTTTGTTATCCAAACGCCTCTCATGTGGTTGGACAAGGCTGAAACTTGGGAATTAGCCGACCAACTCGGTGCCTTTGACTATGTTCGTGAAAAGACCTTAACCTGCTACAACGGGATTATCGGAAGTGGCTGTGGAGATTGCCCAGCCTGCCATTTACGTCAGCATGGTCTAGATGTTTACCTCTCACAGAAAGGAGAAGACTAATGTTTTTTGCACCCAAAGAAATCAAACAGGAAACTGGGGAGTCTCTTGTCTACAATCCTCACAGAACCTTGGTATCAAAAGAATTTACCTTTGATGCTGCCCACCACCTCTTTCACTACGAGGGAAAATGCAAGTCCCTGCACGGCCACACCTACCATTTGCAAATCGCTGTCAGTGGATTTTTAGATGAACGGGGCATGACCTACGATTTCGGAGATATCAAAGCGATCTACAAGAACTACTTAGAGCCCCACTTGGATCATCGCTATCTCAATGAAACTCTTCCCTATATGAACACGACTGCTGAAAATATGGTTTACTGGATTTTCCAAACCACGAGTCAAGAGTTGCCCGACGAACGCGGTCTCCGTTTGGAATACGTTCGCCTCTATGAAACTCCGACTGCCTTTGCGGAGTTTAGACGGGAGTGGTTAGATGACTAGGGAACGTGTCCTCAAACTACCAGTTCTGGAAATTTTTGGCCCTACCTTTCAAGGTGAAGGTCGTGCTATTGGGCAGAAAACCATGTTTGTCCGCACTGCCGGTTGCGACTACCACTGCGACTGGTGCGACTCTGCCTTTACTTGGGATGGTTCTGAAAAACCGACTCGTATGACAGCTGATGAAGTCATTGCTGCCTTGGATAAATTGGGGAGCTACGACTACGTCACCCTATCTGGGGGAAATCCTGCTATCCTAGCAGCCAACATGGCCGAATTGGTCACCAAGCTCAAGGAACGTGGTGTCACCCTTGCTGTCGAGACTCAAGGTTCTCGCTGGCAAAATTGGTTAAAAGATATCGACCAGGTCACTCTCAGCCCCAAACCTCCTTCATCCAAGATGGAGGTCAACTTCGAGACCTTGGACTTCATCGTTTCCCAACTAAATCCAGACAAGGTCACCTTTAAAATTCCTGTCTTTGATGATGCAGATTTGGCCTTTGCCAAAGGCATTCAAGAGCGATATCAACCAGATGTTCTTTTCTTATCGGCTGGAAATCCTGAGCCCAAGGCCACAGGCAATATTGTCCAAGATCAACTGGACCGTCTCAAAGAACTCTGGGAACGCGTTGCTACTGACGATAGCTGGGGCAATGTCCGCGTCCTTCCTCAACTCCATACCCTCCTATACGATAACCAACGTGGTGTTTAAGATTAGAAAGAAAAAATCATGTCACAACAAGAAGAAATGAAAAACCTTAGCCTACTAGGCAATAAAGAAACCAACTACATTTTCGACTATCAACCAGAAGTCCTCGAATCTTTTGACAATCGTCATGTGGAAAATGACTATTTCATCAAATTCAACTGTCCTGAATTTACCTCCCTGTGCCCTATCACTGCTCAGCCAGATTTTGCAACCATTTATATTTCCTACATTCCTGACAAGCTCTGCGTCGAGTCAAAATCCCTCAAACTCTACCTCTTTAGTTACCGAAATCACGGAGATTTCCACGAAAACTGTATCAACACCATCGGGAAAGACTTGGTCAACTTGCTAGACCCTCGCTATTTAGAAGTCTGGGGAAAATTCACTCCGCGAGGTGGCATTTCAATTGATCCTTACTACAACTACGGTAAGCCAGGAACTAAGTATGAAGTCTTGGCAGAACAACGCCTCTTCCAACACGACCTTTATCCAGAGAAAATTGACAACCGCTAAACTCATACGAAAAAGCCCTGTTCCTCAAGCTGAGGAGCAAGGCTTTTTGTTTTTCAATTATTCTTCTGTTCCAAGGAAGTTTTTTGCAACGAGGGCTGCAAGAACTCCACCAACGATTGGGGCAAGGATGAAAATCCAAACTTGTTGAAGGGCTGCGCCACCTACCAAGACAGCTGGTGCCAAGCTACGAGCTGGGTTTACTGAAAGTCCAGTAATGTTCAAGCCCACAAGAATCATCGCCATCAATGACAAACCGATTACCAGACCAGCAATCGCGCCATTTCCCTTGCTTTCTGAAGTCACGGTCATGATAACCAAAACAAACAAGAAGGTTGCAATTACTTCAAACAAGAATCCACCAAAGACAGTGACACCGTTTGCCAAGGCATTTTCACCAAGGCTAGCAGTTGACATGCCTGAGTTAGACAAGAGGAAGAATACCGCAGCTGACGCAAGGAAAGCTCCAACTACTTGTCCAAGGATGTAGTTTACAAGCTCTGAAGATGACAAACGTTTGTTAATAAACATAGCGATCGAAACCGCTGGGTTCAAGTGAGCACCTGAAATAGTTCCGATTGAGTAGGCTGCAACCACGATTGCCAGACCAAAGGCAAAGGCGATTCCAAGGTGACCAAGGCCATCAAGACCATTTCCAAAAACAACAGCTCCTGTTCCGATGAACACAAGCATAAACGTACCGATTAACTCAGCAACAAATTTTTTCATTTTCTTTCTCCTTTTTTCAAAAACTAGATAATAGTCTATCAAAAGAGGGAAAGGGTTTCAAGAAAATTGTTTGGAAATTTTCAGGATAAAATTCTATAAAAACGGTAGTGTTTATTTGAAACATTTTTTTCAAAGGTGTATACTAATAGCGTAGTTTTGATAGGGTTTACAAAACCCATTATCGAAGCTTATTTGTAAACCTTTGCTGTTCTTTTATGAACGTTTGAATGGTATCGTGGATACCAAGGAGGAATCATATGTCTAAAGTTGCTATTGTCACAGGTGCAGGTCAAGGAATCGGTTTTGCAATCGCAAAACGATTGGTTCAAGATGGCTTTAAGGTAGGAGTCTTAGACTACAATCCCGAAACAGCTGAAAAAGCTGTTGTCGAATTATCAGCTGAAAATGCCTTTGCTGTCGTGGCCGATGTTTCGAAACAGGCCGAAGTTGCACAAGCATTTCAAAAAGTTGTTGACCATTTTGGTGATTTGAATGTTGTCGTAAATAACGCTGGTGTTGCACCAACTACTCCTCTTAATACAATTACTGAGGAACAATTTACACGCACTTTCGGTATCAACGTTGGTGGTGTCATTTGGGGTTCACAAGCTGCACAAGCGCAATTTAAAGCACTTGGCCACGGAGGTAAAATTATCAACGCAACCTCTCAAGCTGGTGTAGTCGGTAACCCAAATCTAACTGTTTACGGTGGAACCAAATTTGCTGTTCGTGGAATTACGCAAACATTAGCACGTGATTTAGCAGACTCAGGCATCACTGTTAACGCCTACGCACCAGGTATTGTGAAAACACCAATGATGTACGACATCGCTCATGAAGTTGGTAAAAATGCAGGAAAAGATGACGAGTGGGGTATGCAGACATTTGCAAAAGATATTACTCTAAAACGTCTATCTGAACCAGAAGATGTGGCTGCAGCCGTCAGCTTCCTTGCAGGACCAGATTCAAACTACATTACAGGACAAACCATTATCGTTGATGGTGGTATGCAATTCCATTAAGATACAGGAAAAGAGGGTGGAAAATGATTCAACCTCTTTTATTAGTTTTCATTATTAGTTAGGAGGATACAATAGAAACTCTCTCAATA
>JAWHFN010000059.1:0-8692 GCA_032565555.1 Streptococcus mitis
CTATCTATTTATTCGGAAAAGAGATGAAAAAAACCTGAGAATCATCTCAGGCTTGGTCATTAAATCTTTTTCTCAATACTGAAAAGTGGAGAAAGTGGGCGTTTTTCATGGATACGAACGATAGCATCCCCTAGGAGATGAGCGATTGAAATCTGCTCAATTTTATCAATCAAACGCTCTTCTGGCAGATAGATGGTATCCAAAACAACCAATTTCTTAATAGCTGAATTTTGGATATTGTCCATAGCAGGACCAGAAAGAACTGGGTGCGTACAGCTTGCATAGACTTCAACAGCACCAGCTTCTGCCAGGGCATCTGCCGCGTGACAAATAGTTCCAGCAGTATCAATCATATCATCAATCAAGATACAAGTCTTGCCTTCTACCTTACCGATGATGTTCATGACTTCACTAGTATTCATCTTATCAACGCTACGACGTTTGTCAATGATAGCGATAGATGTTTTCAAAAATTCTGCCAACTTACGAGCACGAGTCACCCCTCCATGGTCTGGGCTGACAACCACATAGTCAGAACCAACCATGCCACGACGCTCAAAATAATCCGCAATCAGAGGGGCTCCCATCAAATGATCCACAGGAATATCAAAGAATCCTTGAATCTGCGCAGCATGCAAGTCGATTGTCAATAAACGATCCACTCCAGCTACTTCAAGCATATTTGCGACAAGTTTTGAAGTGATTGGCTCACGCGCTCTCGCCTTTCTATCCTGACGTGCATACCCATAGTAAGGCATGACAACATTGACAGATTCTGCACTCGCACGCTTCAAAGCATCTACCATAATCAAAATTTCAAGCAGATTGTCATTTACAGGCGAACTAGTTGATTGTAAGATAAAGACGTGTTTTCCACGGATTGATTCTTCGATATTGACCTGAATCTCTCCATCTGAAAATTGGCGAACACTTGATTTCCCCAACTCTATCCCAATCTCCTGCGCCACACGTTCTGCCAATTCTTTATTAGAAGAAAGGGCAAACAGCTTTAAATCAGAAAAAGACATGATTTCCTCCGGTATATATGTATCGCTTGTGCTTTTCACAAGATTTTTCCATTTACCATTGTAGCGCTTTTTGCACTATTTTTCAATCAAAAATAAAAGAAGGGCACCATATTTGTACCCTTACATCATTCTTTTGAAAAATATTCTAGTTCATCAGCTCATTATGCTTCTCAACAAAGAGATAAGCCTGGTAAAAACCATAGAGAGTAATGGCTGTAACCACTGGAATCGCTAATGGTAACTCTGTCTCCAACTCCACAAAAGGAGAGTTAAACAAGAAGTGAGTTCCCAAGGCTAAACCTAGGAAAATAAGCCCCTGTTTCTTGCCAACCTTCTGCCCTTTATAGGCTCTGTAAAGCAAGTAAACACCTACTACCGCCAGACCTGAGAAAGTCCAGTGAGAGGCAATTCCTGAGATGATACGCTCTAAAATTCTCGAAATAGTAAAGTCAAATCCCTCTGGCAAATCCGTACGAATATAGCCTATATCCTCAATCATTTGGAATCCCAAACCAGAAGCAATCCCAAGTAAGAACAAAGATTTTAATTTTCGCACAGGAATCAAAGCCAAAACAAAAACAAGTGGCAACAATTTCAGCGGTTCTTCTACTAAAGGAGCCACAATAGCACTTTCAAAAGCATTTAAAAATGCACTATCTGGGAAAAGAACACCCAGTAAATCATGGATATAGGTATTCGCAAAGCTAGACAACCAGCCTGAAAGGAACATCCCACCCAATAAAGACAAGATCAAGGCATTCTTTGGCAATTCCCATTTTTTCCCAATACGGAAAAGAAAATAAAGAGCCGGAATCATATAAAAGAGAGCTAGAAAGATAGAAACTCCCATTAGTCTATATTCCGCAGCTGACATCGAACCATCCGTATAGTAGATGGTTTCATACTGCAAACCAATACATAGCAATAAAATAAAAATAAATAAAATACTGTTTCTCTTCATACACTTTCTTTCTAAATAAAGTATTTACAATTCTACAACTGTCATACTTCCTGTATCCACATCGTAAATGGCACCAGAGATAATGACATCGTCTGGTATTAAGGGAGATTCGATAAGGAGTTGCATATCCTCTCGCACACTCTCCTCTATATCTTGGAAGGGCAAGAAATCCTGGTCTGACACATCGACACCTAGTTCCTCTTTCAGATACTCCTGAAAAGGACCATTTTCAAAGGTCTGAGCACCACAGTCTGTATGGTGCAATACCACAATTTCTCTTGTCCCCATCTGTTGCTGGGAAATCACCAGCGAACGAATCATGTCCTCGGTCACTCGACCACCTGCATTCCGCAAGATATGAGCATCCCCAAGTGCCAAACCTAGAGCTTGCGCAACGTGCAAACGTGAATCCATACAGGTCACAATAGCTACTCTGGTTTTGGGTTTAAGTGGCAGATTTAACTGCCCATGTAGGGCAACATAAGCCTGATTGGCTTGCATAAACTGTTCAAAATACGACACGATTCCCTCCTTGAAAATTTGATAGTCAAATATTTCTCCTATCTTATCATTTTTAAGAGAATTTGTCACGGATTATGCAAAGACCTTTTTCAAAACTTCCTGAATCGTTGTCACTCCAATGACCTGAATTTCCTTAGGCGAAGTAATTCCTGTCAAGGAATTTTTCGGTACATAAATCTTAGTAAAGCCCAGTTTAGCAGCTTCATTGATGCGCTGCTCGATACGATTCACGCGCCGAATTTCTCCTGTCAAGCCCAGTTCGCCTACAAAACATTCCTGAGGATTAGTTGGCTTGTCCTTGTAGCTCGAAGCAATGGCAACAGCAACGGCCAAGTCTATCGCAGGTTCATCCAATTTGACACCACCAGCAGATTTGAGATAGGCATCCTGATTTTGCAAGAGAAGTCCTGCACGCTTTTCCAAAACAGCCATAATCAGACTCGCACGATTAAAATCAAGTCCTGTCGTCGTACGCTTGGCATTTCCAAACATGGTCGGTGTTACCAAGGCCTGAACTTCCGCCAAAATCGGACGCGTCCCTTCCATGGTCACAACGATTGATGAACCAGTTGCTCCATCCAAACGCTCTTCTAGGAAAACTTGGCTCGGATTGAGGACCTCAATCAAGCCACCCGACTGCATCTCAAAAATCCCAATCTCATTAGTGGAGCCAAAACGGTTTTTGACTGCTCTTAGGATACGAAAGGTATGGTGACGCTCTCCTTCAAAGTAAAGCACTGTATCCACCATATGTTCCAACATACGTGGACCAGCCAAGGTACCTTCCTTGGTCACATGCCCTACGATAAAAATGGCAATATTGTTGGTCTTAGCCAGCTGCATGAGCTCAGCAGTCACCTCACGCACCTGAGAAACAGATCCTTGCACCCCTGAAATCTCAGGAGACATAATGGTCTGGATGGAGTCGATAATGAGAAAATCTGGCTGGATGCGCTCCACCTCAGCTCGAACACTCTGCATATTGGTCTCTGCATAGAGATAAAACTCGCTATCAATATCTCCCAAGCGCTCTGCTCGTAGCTTAATTTGCTGGGCAGACTCCTCCCCACTGACATATAGAACTGTCCCCACTTGGGACAACTGGGTTGAGACTTGTAGGAGAAGCGTTGACTTCCCAATCCCAGGATCCCCACCTATGAGTACGAGACTTCCTGGTACCACTCCGCCTCCAAGCACACGGTTGAATTCCTCCATCTCCGTCTTGGTTCGATTGACATTGATGGAAGTCACCTCAGCCAGCTTCATGGGCTTGGTTTTCTCACCTGTCAAGGACACACGCGCATTTTTGACCTCGGCAACCTCAACCTCTTCCACAAAAGAAGACCAAGACCCACAGTTAGGGCAACGCCCCAGATATTTAGGGGAATTATAGCCACAATTTTGACATACAAATGTCGCTTTTTTCTTTGCGATGATAAACCTCTTTCTATATCTCTAACTCACACTCAATTACTTGGCAAAAATCAATCTTCTCATTTGGCACAAACTGGCGCATGAGCATGTTGTGAGTTACCACTATCACGGTCTGGTAATCTCGATACTTTCCCATGCATTCTAGAAACCGAGACTTCATCTCCGTAGCTGTCTCATATTGAATAGGACTATTAGGAAGTAACTCCCCCTTATTTTCTAGAAACATAGTACGAGCTTTTTCAAAATTATCTGTGCCACTTTCATAGACCTGCCATTCATGAAATAATGGCTCCACTCTCAGAGGAAGTCCAGTAACACAAACCACATAAGAAGCCGTTTCTAAAGCTCTTGTAACTGCAGAAGATATGATTATTTCAGCTGAAGGGAATAAAGGATTGGTGCTCAATTTATGGGCTTGCTGTCGTCCCTTCTCAGACAAGGGTGCCAAATCTATCCCAAATCCCGTATAAGAACGCTCCTCTAACTCACAATAATCTGGCTCCCCGTGACGTACAAAGATAATCTTCATCTTAGTGTCCAGTTGACCCAAATCCACCAGTTCGAACGCCATCAGCCGCATCTCCGTCTGCAATTAAGAAAGGAGCAAAGACAGCCTGGACCACACGTTCCCCAACTTCAAGAACAACCTCTTGGTCTGTGATATTCTTCATCTGCGCAAAAATATGCCCTTCATTTCCAGGATTTCCATAATAATCCCCATCAATGACCCCAACTGAATTAATTAAAACCAAACCCTTCTTACGAGGGTTTGAAGAGCGATCATAGAGATAGAGAACCTCAGTCGGCTGCATATAAGCCTTAACCCCTGTCGGAACCAAGACAATCTCTCCTGGCGCAATAACTGTACGCACAGCAACCTTTAAGTCGTAACCAGCCGCATGCGCTGTCTCACGCTTGGGCAATAAATTTTCATCTGTAAAAGTCGAAACCAATTCAAAACCACGAATTTTCATCATCTTCTCTTTTCTATTATCATTTATTCTAGATTATTCTATCTTATTTATTCGGAAAAAGCACGAAAAAAAGAGCACACAATCCAAATCGCTTAGGGCTGCTGGATTCCTCCCCTGACCCGCTTCACGCAGAACTGTTGCTCCACTATTTATTATATCACATTCCTATTCATTTTAAAAGCAAAATTATTTTTTCCGTCTATTTCTAAAAAAGTCCTGCATAATAGCTGCGCATTCATCTTCCAGAATTCCCGTTTCAACCTCCACACGATGATTGAGACGCTCATCTGTCAAGATATCGTACAAACTCCCCGCAGCGCCGAATTTCTGGTTTTTAGCCCCATAGACCACGTTTGGAATACGAGCGAGTCCAATCGCCCCACTACACATGACACAAGGCTCAATGGTCACAAAAAGTGTGCAATCCAGCAAGCGCCAGCTCTCCTCACTCAAGTTCGCATTCTCTATAGCCATAATCTCTGCATGCATGACCGCCCGCTGCAATTTCTCACGCGCATTATGCCCACGACCAATAATTTCGCCATCTCTCACAATCACACAACCAATTGGAATTTCATCGTGTTCAAGAGCAATCTCAGCTTCTCTCAAAGCCTCCCTCATAAAGACTTCTTTTTCTTCAACTGTATAATTCATCAATTTCTCTTTTCCTACTTATCGATTTTATTATTATATCATGAATCCCAACACAAAAAAAGCCACCGAATGCGGTGACTCTATAGGGAGATTATTATGAAAAAGAAAAGTTTAGGATATTTGTTACAACAAGTTAGGAGGTCTTCTTGTAACTGTCTATAGTATACCCGACCTATCTTAAACAAATCTTAAAAATCTCTTACGACCAAACACTTTCTAAAATATTTGTTTGGTCACGACCAGGACCTACTGAGAAAGTAGAAATACGAACGCCAACCAATTCACTCACACGACGAACATAGTTACGTGCATTTTCAGGAAGATCTTCCAAATTACGGACACCGGTGATGTCTTCTGACCAACCTGGCAATTCTTCATAGATAGGCTTGCAACGTTTCAATTGCTCAAGACTAGCTGGATAGTAGTCAATACGTTGACCATCAAGATCATAAGCCACACAGATTTTAACCGTATCCAAACCACTCAAAACATCGATAGAGTTCAATGAAAGATTAGTGATGCCAGAAACACGACGACTATGGCGCATCACAACTGAGTCAAACCAACCCACACGACGTGGACGACCAGTTGTTGTACCATATTCATGACCTACTTCACGGATACGTTCTCCCACTTCATCAAACAATTCAGTTGGGAAAGGACCGTCACCAACACGACTCGTATAAGCCTTACATACACCAACAACCTTGTCAATCTTACTTGGACCAACACCTGAACCAATGGTCACACCACCAGCCACAGGGTTTGAAGACGTAACAAATGGATATGTACCCTGGTCGATATCTAGCATAACACCTTGTGCACCTTCAAAAAGCACACGTTTACCATTATCAAGCGCATCATTCAAGATAACAGATGTATCGGTCACATATTTTTTGATTTGTTGACCATATTCGTAATATTCTTCAAAAATATCATCAAAAGCAATAGCTTTACTATCATACAATTTTTCAAAGAGACGATTCTTTTCAGCAAGGTTACGTTCTAAACGCTCACGGAAAATGTCTTTATCCAAAAGATCAGCAATACGAATTCCCACACGAGCAGCCTTGTCCATATAAGCTGGACCAATTCCCTTGATTGTAGTACCAATCTTATTGTCGCCCTTAGCTTCTTCTTGCAAACGATCCAACTCGATATGATAAGGTAAAATAACATGCGCACGATCAGAAATACGCAAGTTATCAGTTGTCACACCTTCCTCATGAAGATAGCTCAACTCTTTTACAAGAGATTTAGGATTTACAACCATTCCATTCCCAATAACAGAAATTTTTTCAGGGAAGAAAATCCCAGATGGAATCAAGTGCAATTTAAACTTCTTACCATCAATCACAATCGTGTGACCTGCATTATCACCACCTTGGTAACGCGCAATCACTTCTGCATTCGCTGAAAGGAAGTCCGTAATCTTCCCTTTCCCTTCATCACCCCACTGGGTACCTACAACAACAACTGAAGTCATAATCTTGTCTGAGCCCTCAGGCTCTTCCTTTCTCACATACATGGCAGGACTCTCACCTGCAATTATATCTTACAATTTATTATAAGAAAAAATCGCCTTTTTATCAAGAAGAAACAATGGAAAGATTTGCTATTTCCAACTATTAAAAAATGATTTAGAAAAATTACCAGCTATTTATTGTTATATTGCCATAAAAAAGTAAGTTTGTTCGGAAATTAACTCAGACTATCTCAACAAGAAATAAAACCTTGTTTCATTATCATCTTTTCAAGATACAAACGATAAGCAACACGATAATGGTAAACGATAAAATCCCTACGACACCCAATGCCATATCTAACTAAATAATAAATCAAAAATTTAAAATGAAAATGTTCCCATTCCCAACTATTATCAAAGAAAGTAGCATACTCTTCTTCGATACTGTCATAGAAATCAGTCATCTGATCATAAATATTTTGTAGCATAAGCATACACTCCTTTACTTTTTATGATCTTATTCTAACAAAAAATTTTAATTAATCATTAATAATTCCTGAATTGTTAAAATACCAACCTCAACAAGATAAAAAATAGGAAAAGTTGACAGAATAGAAATAAATTTATTACCTAAATTAGACTATGATAAAAACCTTATTGACTGCGTTAAATACTAAAAGAGACTGAGGAAAAAAATCTTAAAATAAGAAAAACGCATATTATTAGATATTCAAATCTATGTAATCTTGCATTATCTATAATAGCTGATGGTATGCTTAATGTCTGTATAGTCGCTTAGTTTAAAATGCGCATGTTATAATAAAGCTATGCATATCTAGTAGAGTGAAATAAGAGATGAACAAATCGATTAGGAAAGTCAAATTAATTTCTAGAAATATTTTTAGCAGTTGTAACATACTATTATAGTTCCAATCTACTATATTGACGAAACGGGAATCGCCCCCTACCTCTATCGTCCTTATGATGCACGGACTCCTAGAGAGGAGAAAGTATATGAAAATATTATCGGACGGCGTTTTGAGCGGACTTCAATTGTTTCAAGAAAAGTAGAGGGAGAGTTTATAGTTCCTATTTGTAAAGTGGTTCAAAATGCAACTCCTACCTACTTTGAAGAGACTTCATATTACAACTTACAACGCTAAATTAGAAGCGACTAATAATCTCATTAAACTTATCAAGCGAAATGCCTTTGGATTTCGGAACTTTGAAAACTTCAAAAAAAAGGATTTTTATCGCTCTGAATATCAAAAAAGAAAGGACACATTTCGTCCTTTCTCGAGCTTAGCTTTTCTTCAACCCACTACAGTTGAAAAAGAGCCTAGATTATTAATTACATAACAAAAAAGAGGCTGAACCCCCCTTTAATTAACTACTCCGCCAGTAGGACTCGAACCTACGACATCATGATTAACAGTCATGCGCTACTACCAACTGAGCTATGGCGGAATAAAGCTAAGCGACTTCCATATCTCACAGGGGGCAACCCCCAACTACTTCCGGCGTTCTAGGGCTTAACTTCTGTGTTCGGCATGGATACAGGTGTATCTCCTAGGCTATCGTCACTTAACTCTGAGTAATACCTACTCAAAATTGAATATCTATTCAAACCAAGAAAACCTCTCGCTTTCATATT
>JAWHFN010000060.1:0-8684 GCA_032565555.1 Streptococcus mitis
TGCATTTAAACTCTATTCTGACTTAACTAAAATTATCAAATTTTATGAAAAAACAAAAGATAAATATCTAACTCTCTACATAAATGATTTTATAGATAATCAAGACTATTAGTCAAAATTACAGGCCTTGCTACTAAAATAGTGAGGCTTTTTTTGTGTCGTACCATATATGATTTCTTCCAATGTATACAAATTTATCTCTAAATTTCATTCTAGTGTATACACAGTCGTTGGTAAATCAAAATATAATAGATAATGTAAAGAACAACAAAGGTGCCTAGTTCATTACATAAAAATTTTTTATTAGAAATCAGCAAAATCCTAGGTATGCTGATTATGGAGGAATAGCACATGAGTGCATTCAAATACAAGAATCCAGTTTATGGATATAACGTAGCCCTTTTCCATGAGATATTTGGAGAAAATCCTATCTTTAGTTCATTGTCCGCTGAAGAAGAAATTAAGTGGGTCTATAAGGACAATAAGAGGACTGACGAAGTAGATGGATTTAGCCGATATTTCATTATTCCTGGTCAGAATCCTTTTCTTGTCAAATTCCCAACTTCTCAAGAAATTGAACAATTCGCAGAAGTTGAGTTAGTCAATCCTGTTGCTTGCAAAGTGAAAAACAATGTTTATTTTAAAGCCGAATCGGTAAAAATTATTAAAGAAGGAGGTAAGTAATCAATGGTATTTCCGTTTATTCAACCAGAAAATAAACGGGAGTTTGTAGTGGATACTGAATATCTAGTCCAGTGTTTAGAAATGGGGTTGGGAAACAGCTCTATTTCTTCAACTACAAATTCATTCCAGTTTATCTATGGCGACAATTATTTAGACTTTGTCCCGCGCTATCCTTGTGCGTACATTTTGGATAACAATCTATACCAACAGATTTTTCAAATTTTGTCTACAAGTGCCTACCCTATGTTGACATTTCTTAAACAGCCATCGGCCTATATTGTCAAACGTGATGGTGATGGCGTAAGCATTAACACTAGTCGTGCTTTTCGGTTTCCATTCTTTAGGGGAATACCTGAAAGATTGACGTATCAAAAACTATCTGATGTCAGCGTTCAAAACGAAAGTTTTGAACTCATGAAAAACTATCGTATCGATTTCAATCGAATTGTTCATTGTTTGATTGCTGGTTCTTCTGGTTCTGGAAAGAGCTACGCTTTGACCTTTCTAATCTCTGTTATTAATCAATTTGCTCATGTAACAGTTGTGGACCCTAAGTGTGATTCTATCTCTCGCTACTGCTTAAAACAGAACATACCTGTTCTTTATCAAGAGAAAGACTTCTCTTCTGATGAATTTGTTTCCAAGGTAAACAGCTTGCTAAAAGTGGAACTAGATACTATCTATCAAAGACAATCGGAACTTCTTGAAAATCCTTCTAAAAAATTTCAACATCGTTGTCTGGTGATTGATGAATTGCTTGCTTTAACATCTTTGACTTCTAAAAATGTTAAAGATACCTTTTTTGCACTATTATCCAATATTGCACTACTTGGACGAGCAACATCTGTCCACCTAATCCTAGTGAGCCAGCGGATGGATACAAACGCTTTACCAATTGCCGTTAGAGAGCAGTGCAATTTCTTAATACAACTGGGGTTAATCAACAGAAAAACGACAACGTTTTTATTCCCAGACTTAGATTCAGAGACAGGAATTGTCATTCCTAACGGAAAAGGAACTGGTATTGTTCAAGTCATTGATGGTATAACACCACCTAATGTCATGCCGTTGCTCGTACCAACTTTTAAAGGAGAAAATTTATGAAAAATTTTTATAAAAAAATAATAAGACAAACCACTGTAATTACCGATAAACTCTACTACTTACTGCCTTTAGAATTATTTTTAGGCTTTCTATGGGGGTTATTTCTAGCAGGTATATGGTTTATTATCCAAGTTAGTAGTATTATCTCTTGGGACGCTTGGGGACAAATTCGGAATAATTTTCAAATAGGGCAATCTTTGCTATTTCAAACAATCACTATCGTCATGATTATCTATCTTTTAGCTCATACCATTCTTTGTATCGTATGGATAAAAGAAGATAAGTTTCTGAACTTTATCCGTACAATAAATCTATTAAGGATAATTAGAAAACAGATGAAAACGAAAGCCAGTGAAAGCGATAGTGAGGTTGTAAAAGAGTACAAATCTATTGTTAAATCTATCAGATGTATCATAACTAGTGACTATATCCTTGTTATAATACTACAGGCAAAAAATTCAGATGTTGATACAATTTTACAAAAAAAATTACCTTTTTTGTACGACTATCTGATAAGAGTCTATCGTAAAATATATATATTCTCTCCCACAGATAGTACTTCACTTAATCATATAATACAAGGGACGAGAAAGCATAATTGATTTGTATACCAGCGGAGCTTGCCGTAAGGCAAGAGCTCCGAGCTGGTTTTATGTTCCAATTTAGTCAGGACAGAACTATACTACTTCTGGGCTTGTTATTGAAGTAGTATAATGTTGTTCCATTGTTCCAAAAAAGAAAGGAGTTTTAAATGGTAAAAGCACGCAATGTCATGTTTGTTCAACAGATTGAGTATTTCCAATCTTCAAATTTACAAGATATCATCGAGTATATGACGAACATTCTAAAACCGCTTCGTTTTGCGGGAATATTGCATGATAAGGATATTGGGCAAGATGGAAACCTTGTCGCACCACATATACACCTTGTTTTACAGTTTGAAAGTGCTAGAAGTTTAAACAATCTTGCTAAGTTGACTAAACAACCAATACAGTGTTTTGAGCAGTGGAGGGGTTCAGTTAACAATGCTTATTCATATCTCGTTCATCACACGGAGTCTAATCAAGATAAATACCAATATTCTCCCAAAGAAGTTATTGCGAATTTTGACTATTTACTCCTATTAGACACTATCGAAAGAAATGTAACCAAACGATATGAAATAAATGACACTATGATTATAGATAATCTACTGGATCTACTTTATACTGGTAATATTACAAAATCAGAAATTGAACAACGACTTACTGGTTCACAATATGCCAAAGCAAGGCAAAAAATAGAAACCGTCTATTTAAAACGACTAGAAACACAAGCCGAACTATGGCGACAAGAAATGATTGACAGGAATGAAATTGTTACGATTATTTGGCTTTTTGGAAAAGCGGGAACAGGGAAGACTCGTCTAGCACGTCAATACGCAGAACAGTATGACCTTAACTATTTTATTACGGGCTCAATCCGTGACCCTTTTCAACAATACAATTTAGAACACGTGATTATCTTAGACGAATTACGCCCCCATCAATTTGACTACTCAGACTTACTCAAAATGTTTGACCCTTACAATGTTAAAGCGATGGCAAGTAGTCGTTATTTTGATAAGCCGTTACTAGCTAATATTTATATCATCACTAGCCCCTACTCTCCCTATGATTTCTTTTTAGAATTAACTAATCAAAGAAAAACAAGTCATATCGATTCTTGGGGCCAACTAATGAGAAGATTATCCTTAGTAGTCGAAGTCAAAAAAGAGCATCTGCAATTTTACAAGTACAAACCAATGGACCAGATGTTTTATATAGACCATGGCAATAAATTACCAAACCCCTTTAAAAATCAGACTGATAGAGAAGAAACTATTCAAGACAAATCGTACCAATTATTTTTAGAATTGAATAAGAAAAAGGAAAGGAATGAATAAATGCAAGAAATTCAAACAGTTACCTACATAGATATCGCAAATCAAGGATATCCAGAAGGCACAGCTAGACGTGTTATACGAGAGGGTAAAAAATTACTTGTCGAAAGAGGTTTTCAACTTTATAAAAACAAAAGGATTGGAAGAATACCAAAGACTATTGCCGAAGAAATTCTTGGATTCAAAATCATCTCAAAAAATGATATAATAGATACTGTACTCTTCGCTACTGACATAGAAAGAGGAAAATAATATGTCAGTTATCAAAGGATACAAGGGAAAATGGAAAGTAGATATTACCGATGGCATAGACCCATTGACTGGTGAAATCAAACGGCATAGAAAGTCAGGATTTACCACTCGTAAAGAAGCTGTTCAATATGAAGCAGATTATCGATTAAACAAACTTCACCAAGTTCATATTAAAGATAAAATATCTGTTTCTCACCTTTACTCTTTAGTTCAACAAGAAGATGAACTCCGTGGGAATAAACGTGGTACCATTGATACACAGATATCCTATTATAACCAATATGTCTCTAAGTTTTTTGAGCATGCAGATATGTCTGCCATTACTATCCATGAAGTAAAAAAATTTAGAGATTGGTTGGTCAAACAACCAAGTGCCAAAGGAGGAACACTATCAAGCACGACCGTTAATCAGCTAATGATTTTTCTACATAAAATGTTTGATGTTGCTGTCGCTAATCGTCTTAGACAAGATAATCCATGCAATGGACTAAGAAAACTGCCTGATAAACACAAGGAGATGTCTTATTTCACTCCTGAAGAATTCAAGCTATTTGATTCTCTGTTCACAGAAGATGAATATATGTTTCAGCTATTTTATCGAGTGCTGATGTTTACAGGCGTTCGTGTTGGCGAAGCATTGGCCTTGACTTGGAAACAGATTAATTTATCAGAGGGTTATATCGATATTAAGTATTCTGCTTACTTTCGTAATAACAAGGTCCATATCGGAACGGTAAAAACTACTCAATCCAATCGTCGAATTTATATTCATAAAGCATTCGTTCAAGAACTAACGGAATGGAAAGAAAAACAAGCTCACCTATTAGTAGAGTTTACGGACAATACAGAAGACTTACAAATCTTTCAAGACAGTCCTTTACAACTAACTGCTCCAATGGTTTCTAATCAAAAGATTAAATTGAAAAAAAGAATGCCTGCATCATTAAAAATGATTCGTAATCACGATTTCCGACACTCACATGCAGCGTTTCTAGTTTCAAAAGGACTCAGAAATGGCGAAGGAAAAGATTATATATTTTTTTCACTTATGAAACGACTGGGACACAGTAGTATTAATACAACAATCAACATCTACTCTCACCTATTCCCAACTCAACAAAAAGAAGTCGCCAATGCTTTTGACAACTTTTAGGGCAAAAAATGGCAAAAAATTTATTAAAAAAGGCTCAAAGCCTTGATACGAAAGGAATCTTAAAAATCTTATGATGAACATGCAAAACATGATGCGTCAAGCACAAAAACTTCAAAAACAAATGGAACAAAGCCAAGCTGAACTTGCAGCTATGCAATTTGTTGGCAAATCTGCTCAAGATCTTGTTCAAGCGACCTTAACTGGAGATAAGAAAGTTGTCAGCATTGGCTTCAATCCAGCTGTCGTTGACCCAGAAGACCTCGAAACCCTTTCTGATATGACCGTTCAAGCCATCAACTCTGCTCTTGAACAAATCGATGAAACGACTAAGAAAAAATTAGGTGCTTTCGCCGGTAAATTGCCATTCTAATAAAAATAACAAAAACGCATAATGTAAGGTGCCAGACCTTGATATTATGCGTTTTATTGTGTCAAGACTTACTTGATTTCTCCTCGAATCAAGTTTTGTCTCACTTTTATTATATTTTTTCAACTAAGTCTTTTATCATTCGATGTAGTTCTTCTATCTTTTCAGATTGTTTCTCTATTAATATTCTCTGACTAGATAATTCATCTTGGAGTTTATCAAATTGTATCTGTTCATCTGGATTCTCCTTTACAAAAAAGTTCGTTAAGGTACTTGTTAACATTCCTATTGTACTAATTCCTACCAACATTAATAAAATAGCTATCCATTTCCCAAAAAGGGAAACTGGAACAATATCACCATAACCAACAGTGGTTACTGTCACAAGAGCCCACCAAAGACTATCTGAGAATGATTTTTCTTCAACTACAGATAAAATTGAACTTCCTACTAGCACGATAAAGATATTAACATACAAGATATAAAGCAGGCCATTTGTCCGTAAGAATCTACTAATTTTTCTTTCTAATTTACCTGTAAGTCCAACTATTCTAAGTAAACGAGTCAGTTTCAGTAATTTTGTCAGTCTTGCTAGGCGAAAGATACGTCCTAATCGAAACACTGTAAAAATAGCATTTAAAGGCAGGATAGCTAGCAGATCAAAGATATTTTCAATTATGAATCGCCATTTCTCTTTACTTAAAAAGAACCGCCATCCATAATCTACCACAAAAACACCCCAAAGTAGTAAATCAATAATGTTGTACGGAGGATTGTCCAAATCGACCATCTCAGCAAATCCAAGCAATACCAGAATAACAGAGATTAACGCAAGTATGATAATAGTTGTGTCATAGTAATCCTCAAATAACCATTTTCTTTTCACACTACTTCTCCTATATCATTTGTAAACATTATACCACACCAAATCCCTACTAGATATCTAAAAAAGAAGGCCCTCGCCTTCTTTTTTAGATATCTGTCAATGGTGTTGCGGTATCTGGTGAGGTATCATAAACCTTAAAGTCTACTCCGACTCCCAGATCAGCTTGTGCTAGCTGATTGACCATGGTCATGTGAGCCAGCTCCTTGATATTGTTTTCCTTGGATAGATGGCCAAGGTAGATTTTCTTAGTACGATTTCCTAGCGTCCGAATCATAGCTTCAGCGCCATCCTCGTTAGAAAGGTGACCCAGATCCGATAGGATTCGTTGTTTGAGTCGCCAAGCATAAGAACCTGCTCGCAAAATCTCTACATCATGGTTGGACTCGATAAGATAGCCGTCCGCATTTTCAACAATTCCTGCCATACGGTCACTGACATAACCTGTATCTGTCAAAAGGACAAAACTTTTATCATCTTTCATAAAGCGATAGAACTGCGGTGCGACTGCATCATGGCTTACACCAAAACTCTCGATGTCGATATCTCCAAAGGTTTTGGTTTTGCCCATCTCAAAGATATGCTTTTGCGAAGAATCCACCTTGCCGAGATACTTGCTATTTTCCATAGCCTGCCAGGTCTTTTCATTGGCATACAAATCCATACCATACTTGCGAGCCAAAACGCCTACTCCATGGATATGATCTGAATGCTCATGGGTAATCAAGATGGCATCCAAGTCTTCGGGCTTGCGATTAATTTCAGCAAGTAGGCTGGTGATTTTCTTACCAGATAAGCCTGCATCCACTAAAAGTTTCTTTTTTGGGGTTTCCAGATAAAAGGAATTTCCACTGGAACCCGACGCTAAAATACTGTATTTAAAGCCTGTTTCACTCATTCTAGTCTTCTACTTCGTCCTCCCATACTTCTTCTTTCACTGCATCCTTATCATAAGGGAGCACAATGGTAAAGGTTGATCCCTTACCGTATTCACTCTTGGCCCAAATAAAGCCTTTATGCTGTTTGATAATTTCTTTGGCAATAGACAGTCCCAGACCTGTTCCACCCTGGGCACGACTTCTAGCACGATCCACACGATAAAAACGGTCAAAAATACGTGGTAAATCCTGCTTAGGAATACCCAAACCTTGGTCTGAGATGGATAAAATCATCTGATCATCAGTCGTCTTCATAGTCACTGTGATTTTCCCACCATCTGGCGAATACTTGATGGCATTGTTGAGAATATTATCAATCACCTGTGTCATCTTGTCTGTATCAATTTCAATCCATACCGAGGTAATTGGGTAATCTCTCACCAGTTCGTATTTCTTATCTTCATCCTGACCTCTTATCTGATCAAAACGGTTGAGGATAAAGGTAATAAAGGCAGTAAAGTTAATCAGTTCCACATCTAGGTGACTGGTCGCATTATCAATCCGTGAGAGATGGAGGAGGTCAGTTACCATGCGCATCATACGATTGGTTTCGTCTAGAGATACCTTGATAAAGTCTGGTGCTACAGTTTCACACAAAGCCCCCTCATCCAAGGCTTCAAGATAAGATTTCACACTAGTTAGAGGAGTACGTAGCTCATGACTAACGTTGGAAACAAAGAGCCTCCGTTCGCGTTCTTCCTTCTCCTGCTCCGTCGTATCATGCAAAACAGCAACCAGACCCGAAATAAAGCCAGACTCTCGACGAATCAAGGCAAAGCGAACACGGAGGCTTAGATACTCACCATTAGCATCCTGAGAATCAATGATGAGCTCAGGAATTTGGGTAATCAAATCACGAAGTTCATACTCATCTTCAATCTTAAGTAACTCTAGGATACTCTTATTAAGAACATCTTCTTTCTGAACACCTAACTGTTTCTTAGCCATGTCATTAATCATAGTAATCTTACCACGACGATTGGTCGCAAGGACTCCGTCGGTCATGTAAGATAGGATACTATGTAATCGTTTACTCTCTTGTTCCAGATTTTCTTGGGTTAAACGAATTACTTCTGATAAATCATTGAGATTATTAGTAATATTGGTGATTTCAGAGCTTCCCTGCATATCCAATACCTGAGAATAATCTCCTGCAATCAAGTCTTTTACCTTTTGATTGATTTGCTTCAACCGAATATTATCCCGACGATTTTCTAGTAAGAGCAAGGTCACCACTAAAATAAAGCCAAGTAGAATGAGGATAAAGATAAAATCACTGGTTAAAACTGTATCTTTAATTAGTTTAATCATTATTTCTCATATAATAACCAACACCGCGACGTGTTAGGATATACTCAGGACGACTTGGTGTGTCTTCAATC
>JAWHFN010000061.1:0-8442 GCA_032565555.1 Streptococcus mitis
AGAACGGATTTCAGATTGTAGCTGAAAGCATCTTAGAAGAAGCTGGCAAGTTTTACGAGATTTTGGTGGTGGAAGCAGGACAAATGAAGCTATCAGCCAGTGATGTTCGCTTTGGACCTTTCTTGTCCAAAGAGATCAGTCCAGTCTTTGTCCAAAAATGGCAAAAAGAAGCTGTTAATCTAGAGTTTGCCCTCGGACAAATCCCAGAAAAAAATCTGGAAGAACGTCAAGTTCTAGTAGATAAAATTCAAGCCATCAAGGAGGTTCTCCATGTTAGCAAGTGAAGTGATTAATGCGTATGAAGCCTTTTGCCCTCAGGAATTTTCCATGGAGGGAGACAGTCGTGGTCTGCAAATTGGTACTTTAGACAAGGATATCCAAAGGGTCATGGTGGCTCTCGATATTCGTGAAGAAACGGTGGTTGAAGCCATTGAAAAGGGTGTAGACTTGATTATTGTCAAGCATGCGCCGATTTTCCGTCCCATCAAGGATTTGGTAGCTAGCCGTCCACAAAATCAGATTTACATTGATTTGATAAAGCATGACATCGCAGTTTATGTCAGCCATACCAATATTGACATCGTTGAAAATGGCCTCAATGATTGGTTCTGTCAGATGCTAGGTATCGAGGAAACGACTTATCTGCAGGAGACAGGTCCTGAACGTGGAATTGGACGTATTGGGAATGTTCAGCCTCAGACATTTGGGGAATTGGCCCAGCATGTCAAGCAAGTCTTTGGTTTAGATAGCCTTCGATTGGTGCATTATCAAGAGAGCGATTTGCAGAAGCCTATTTCAAGAGTGGCCATCTGTGGTGGTAGCGGGCAGTCTTTCTATAAGGATGCTTTAGCTAAAGGAGCAGAAGTCTATATCACTGGTGATATTTACTACCACACTGCCCAGGATATGTTGTCTGATGGCTTGTTGGCATTGGACCCAGGTCACTATATCGAAGTGCTTTTTGTGGAAAAAATCGCAGAGCTTCTTAATCAGTGGAAAGAGGAAAAAGGCTGGACAATCGATATTGTACCTAGTCAAGCATCGACCAATCCTTTCCACCATATCTAGTTAGAAAGTGAAAACAATGAAAAAAGTTGCTATTATCGGAGCAGGAATTGTGGGAGCAACAGCTGCCTACTACCTCTCGAAAGAAAGTGACCTAGAGGTGACCGTTTTTGACCATGGACAGGGTCAGGCTACCAAGGCCGCAGCAGGAATTATCAGCCCCTGGTTTTCCAAACGCCGCAATAAAGCTTGGTACAAGATGGCGCGCTTGGGGGCTGATTTTTATGTGGATTTATTAGCTGATTTAGAGAAATCAGGGCAAGAAATTGACTTTTACCAGCGTTCGGGAGTTTTTCTCCTGAAAAAGGATGAAACTAAGTTGGAAGAACTCTATCAACTGGCCCTCCAGCGTAGAGAAGAAGCTCCTTTGATAGGGCAATTAGCCATTCTGGACTCAGCATCAGCTAACGAATTATTTCCTGGCTTACAGGGATTTGATCGCTTGCTCTATGCTTCTGGTGGAGCGAGAGTAGATGGCCAGCTTTTGGTCACTCGTTTGCTGGAAGCCAGTCAGGTCAAGCTAGTCAAAGAAAAAGTGAGTCTGACTCCTGTATCATCAGGCTACCAGATTGGTGAAGAGGTATTTGATCAGATTATTTTGGCGACGGGAGCTTGGTTGGGGGACATGTTAGAACCCTTGGGTTATGCTGTGGATGTCCGTCCTCAAAAAGGACAATTACGAGATTATCAGCTTGCCCAAGACATGAAAGATTACCCTGTTGTTATGCCAGAAGGGGAATGGGATTTGATTCCTTTTGCAGGTGGGAAATTGTCCCTAGGCGCTACTCATGAAAATGACATGGGATTTGATTTGATGGTAGATGAAACCTTGCTCCAACAAATGGAGGAGGACGCCTTGCCTCACTATCCAGTTTTAGCTAGAGCGACTTCAAGAGCTGAGCGTGTGGGAATTCGTGCCTATACCCGTGATTTCTCTCCTTTCTTTGGGCAAGTCCCAGGCTTAGCAGGTGTCTATGCTGCTAGTGGACTAGGTTCATCAGGCCTCACAACTGGTCCTATCATTGGCTACCATCTAGCTCAATTGGTTCAAGGCAAGGAATTGACCTTGAACCCAGCAAACTACCCAATTGAGAACTATGTCAAACGAGTAAAAAACGAATAAGAATTTTACTGAAATTTTAGCCATTCCTCTAGGATGGCAAATGACATTCCCTATCAAAAATGGTAAAATAAGAAAAAATAATCCGAGAATCGAGGAAAACAGATGCAAGAAAAGATTTTGGTAACAGGTGGAGCTGGTTTTATCGGAACCCACACAGTTATTGAGTTAATCCAAGCAGGTCATCAGGTTGTTGTGGTGGATAACCTTGTTAATAGTAACCGTAAAAGTTTAGAAGTTGTTGAGAGAATTACAGGAGTTGAAGTGCCTTTCTATGAGGCAGATATCCGTGATACAGATACTCTTCGTGACATTTTCAAGCAAGAAGAACCAACAGGGGTCATTCACTTTGCTGGTTTGAAGGCTGTCGGTGAATCTACCCGTATCCCTCTTGCCTATTATGATAACAATATCGCAGGAACTGTCAGTCTTCTAAAAGCCATGGAAGAAAACAACTGTAAAAACATCATTTTCAGTTCTTCTGCAACAGTTTACGGAGATCCTCATACAGTGCCAATCTTGGAAGATTTCCCACTTTCAGTGACCAACCCATACGGTCGTACCAAGCTTATGCTTGAGGAAATTTTGACAGATATCTACAAGGCAGACTCAGAATGGAATGTGGTCTTGCTTCGTTACTTCAACCCAATCGGAGCCCATGAAAGTGGAGACCTAGGAGAAAATCCAAACGGTATTCCAAACAACCTCTTGCCATATGTGACTCAAGTAGCCGTTGGAAAATTAGAGCAGGTGCAAGTTTTTGGAGACGATTACGATACGGAAGACGGAACTGGTGTTCGTGACTATATCCACGTTGTCGATTTGGCTAAAGGTCACGTCGCAGCTCTGACAAAAATCCAAAAAGGTTCAGGCCTAAACGTTTATAACCTTGGAACAGGTAAAGGCTACTCAGTTCTTGAAATTATCCAAAACATGGAAAAAGCAGTGGGACGTCCAATTCCTTACCGCATCGTAGACCGTCGCCCAGGGGATATCGCAGCCTGCTATTCAGATACTGCAAAAGCCAAAGCAGAACTCGGCTGGGAAGCAGAACTCGACATCACCCAAATGTGTGAAGATGCATGGCGTTGGCAAAGCAAGCATCCAAATGGATTTGAAGACTAAGATGGTGATGTCAATCATTGTTCCCTGTTTAAACGAAGAGGAAGTACTTCCTCTTTTTTATCAGGCTTTGGAAGCTTTACTTCCAGATTTGGAAACAGAAATCGAGTATGTCTTTGTCGATGATGGATCGAGCGATGGGACCTTGGAACTCTTAAAGGTCTATCGAGAACAAAATCCGGCAGTGCATTATATTTCTTTCTCGCGAAATTTTGGCAAAGAAGCAGCTCTGTATGCAGGCTTGCAGCATGCGACTGGAGACCTAGTGGTGGTGATGGATGCAGACCTCCAAGATCCTCCTAGTATGTTGCTTGAAATGAAAGCCTTACTAGACCAGAATGCAGATTTGAACTGTGTAGGAACACGAAGAACCAGTCGAGAGGGAGAACCCTTCTTTCGCAGTTTCTGTGCTGATCTCTTTTACCGCCTCATGCAAAAAATCAGTCCAGTAGCCCTGCCGTCTGGTGTTCGTGATTTTCGCATGATGAGAAGGTCTGTAGTCGATGCCATTTTAAGTTTGACTGAGTCCAATCGTTTTTCTAAGGGACTCTTCGCATGGGTTGGTTTTAAAACCTACTATCTGGACTATCCAAATGTCGAAAGGAAGGCTGGTAAGACCAGTTGGAGTTTTAGGCAACTTTTTTTCTACTCCATTGAAGGGATTGTTAATTTTTCAGATTTTCCCTTGATTATCGCCTTTGCGGCTGGCCTCCTATCTTGTTTCATTTCTCTGCTAATGACCTTTTTTGTTGTGGTTAGGACTCTCATTTTGGGCAATCCGACATCAGGTTGGACCTCTCTGATGGCTGTTATTCTCTTTCTTGGGGGAATCCAACTCTTGACCATTGGGATTCTCGGCAAGTATATCAGTAAGATTTATCTAGAGACTAAAAAAAGACCACTTTATCTTATCAAAGAAAAAAGCGACCTTCCTGATTTTACAGAAAAAAATAAAGTGAAAAGACTATAATTTTACATGGAAATGTGCTAAACTAGAGGGAGTGGATTATCGCCATTGATTTAGGCTTCCTGGTTTCCAATCAGGGCGCGAGTTGGGCAATTTTTAACAGCCTCTAAGACATCCTGACTAGGAGAAATTTCTTTTTCCAGTTGGTCAGGGTCATCGTAAAAACGCACGATTCCATTATCGTGGTAATCAAATAATTCAGAATAGGTTTGGCAAAGCCCACAGGCAATGCAACGTTCAGGTATAAGTGTGATTTTCATATTTATATTGTAATAAGAAAAGTAAAAAAAAACAAGGAGTAAGGTATGGCAAAAGAACCGTGGCAAGAAGATATTTATGAAAATCAAGAAGAAACAAGATCAGGCCGTCGTTCGCGATCACAGGGTGGTGGAGTTATAGCGAATCGTATCTTGACTATTTTAGCTAGTATTTTCTTTGTGATTGTAGTTGTAATGATTATTGTTCTGATCTATCTTTCATCAGGTGGGAGTAATCGCACGGCAGCCTTGAAAGATTTTCACGATTCTGATGCAAATGTAGTACAGATTTCATCTTCTAGTAGTTCAGAGCAGGCATCTTCTAGTTCGGAGGAAAAGGTAGAAGAGACATCTAGTAATTCAGAACATCCAACTGATCCAGAAGGGACGACAAAAGTCTTAGCTGGAGAAGGAGAAGCAGCCATTGCAGCTCGCGCTGGGATTTCGATTGCGCAGTTAGAGGCTTTGAATCCTGGGCACATGGCTACAGGATCTTGGTTTGCTAATCCAGGTGATGTTGTTAAAATCAAATAGGAGTTGATATGAAAACAATTCAAATTGCTATTGACGGCCCTGCTTCAAGTGGTAAGAGTACGGTCGCAAAGATTATTGCCAAGGATTTTGAATACACCTACCTAGATACAGGTGCTATGTATCGTGCGGCGACCTATATGGCTCTCAAGAATCAGTTAGGAGTGGAAGAGATTGAGGAGCTTTTAGCCTTGTTGGACCAGCAGCCAATCAGTTTTGGACGTTCAGAAACTGGAGAACAGCTTGTCTTTGTAGGAGATGTGGATATTACCCATCCTATCCGTGAAAATGAAGTGACCAATCATGTTTCTGCTATTGCAGCAATTCCTCAAGTACGTGAGAAACTAGTTTCCCTCCAACAAGAGATTGCCCAGCAAGGTGGAATTGTCATGGATGGTCGCGATATTGGGACTGTTGTATTGCCACAAGCAGAATTGAAAATTTTCCTAGTAGCTTCTGTTGATGAGAGAGCAGAGCGCCGTTACAAGGAAAATATTGCCAAGGGAATTGAAACAGACCTTGAAACCCTAAAAGAGGAAATTGCTGCGCGTGACTACAAGGATAGTCATCGTGAGACTTCGCCTCTCAAACAAGCAGTGGATGCTGTCTACCTTGATACAACTGGCTTGAACATTCAAGAAGTAGTTGAAAAAATCAAAGCAGAAGCTGAAAAAAGAATGTAAATGTAAAAAAGCCGATAGATTGATATCGGTTTTTTTTAAATTTGTCAAAAAGCTGATTTTAAGGTATAATAGTTGCTGTTCGAGAAATTTTGATTTTCAAAGAATACTGAATGATGATAAGGAGAAACCATGAACAACCTACCAAATTGCCCAAAATGTAACTCAGAGTATGTCTACGAAGACGGTACCCTACTGGTTTGCCCAGAGTGTGCTCATGAGTGGAATCCTGCTGAAGTTGCAGAAGTAGAAGAAGGTCTTGTCGCTATCGATGCCAACGGAAATAAATTGGCTGACGGTGATACTGTAACCCTCATTAAGGACTTGAAAGTAAAAGGTGCGCCAAAAGATTTGAAACAAGGGACGCGCGTGAAAAATATCCGTATTGTAGAAGGCGACCACAATATCGACTGTAAGATCGATGGCTTTGGTGCCATGAAACTCAAATCAGAGTTTGTGAAGAAAATTTAAGCATGTTAAAGCACTATAAACTTGTATTTTATAGCCGTATCTTCTTGTTTCTAGCGGCTTTTACGGGAGTTTATCTTGAAATCGCCAAGCATGGTGGATTTGGGATGTTGCTCTATTATACGGTTCTGTCCAACCTTTTAGTCGCGATTTTTACGCTCTATCTTCTAAAGGTTATGAGCCGTTTAGGTGAAAACTGGCAAAGGCCAAGTCTCTTGCGCTTAAAAGGTGGGGTCACCATGAGTATCATGATTACCTGTGTGATTTACCATTTCCTTTTAGCGCCTATTGCGACTAATTTCTATACCCTAGAAAATTTCCTTTGCCACTATATCGTTCCCCTCTGGTTTTTAGCGGATACCCTCTTTTTTGACAAACAGGGTCAATACAAGATTTGGGATCCAGTTGTGTGGACGATTTTACCCTTGCTGTATATGATTTTTGCTCTTTTCAATGGTTTGGTACTGAAACTTGATGTTCCTAATTCTAAGGTCAGTCCCTTCCCTTACTTCTTTTTGAATGTGAACAAGGGTTGGGATGTCGTGTTCAAGTGGTGTCTGATTATCTTTGTTGCCTATATGGTGGCAGGCTTTATCTTCTACTTTATCAAGAAAATCAAGAGAAAGTCATCCTAAGACACAAGGGATTCATTTTCGAGTTTAAGAAGGAGTCTATACACTAAAGAGGCTTCTTCTTTTCTTGCTTGTTTGATAACTATCAAAAAAGTAGAAGATTAAGAGAAATATAGAAAGAGATTTCATGAAACAATTTTTAGAACGGGCCAGTATTTTGGCTCTCTCCCTCGTTTTGATTACATCCTTTTCCATCTCGAGTGCCCTGCCAGCCATGTTTGACTATTATCAAGGTTATCCTAAGGAACAAATTGAGCTCTTGGCGAGCTTGCCTTCCTTTGGAATCATGATGATGTTATTGCTAAATGGTTTCTTAGAAAAAATATTTCCTGAGCGCTTACAGATTAGTTTGGGCTTGTTGATTTTATCACTGAGTGGAACGGCTCCCTTTTGGTATCAAGCCTATCCCTTTGTCTTTGGGACACGGATTCTTTTTGGTTTAGGTGTTGGGATGATCAATGCCAAGGCCATTTCTATTATCAGTGAACGTTATCAAGGAAAAACGCGAATTCAGATGCTAGGGCTACGCGGTTCTGCAGAGGTCGTTGGGGCTTCTCTCATTACCTTGGCAGTCGGCCAGTTGTTGGCCTTTGGTTGGACAGCTACCTTCCTAGCCTATAGTGCTGGATTTTTGGTGCTGACCCTGTATTTGCTCTTTGTACCTTATGGAAAAGAAAAGAAAGAAGTCAAGAAAAAAACGAAGGAAGCAAGTCGCTTAACTCGGGAAATGAAGGGCTTGATTTTTATCCTAGCTATCGAAGCGGCAGTTGTAGTTTGTACCAATACAGCTATTACTATTCGTATTCCAAGTTTGATGGTGGAAAGAGGACTGGGAGATGCCCAGTTATCTAGTTTTGTTCTTAGTGTCATGCAGTTGATCGGGATTGTGGCTGGTGTTAGTTTTTCTTTCCTGATTTCAATATTTAAAGAGAAACTGCTCCTATGGTCAGGTATTACCTTTGGTTTAGGGCAAATTGTGATTGCTTTATCTCCATCCTTATGGGTAGTGGTGGCAGGAAGCATTCTGGCTGGTTTTGCCTACAGTGTAGCCTTGACGACGGTCTTTCAACTTGTCTCTGAACGAATTCCAGCCAAACTCCTCAATCAAGCAACCTCATTTGCGGTTTTAGGCTGTAGTTTTGGAGCCTTTACGACTCCATTCGTTCTAGGTGCAATCGGGTTACTAACTCAAAATGGCATGCTGGTCTTTGCCATTTTAGGATCTTGGTTGATTGTAACCTCTATCTTTGTTATGTACCTACTTCAGAAGAGAGCTTAGGATTGATTCCTAAGTTTTTCTTTTTTTGGTTTTTGTACCCATACAATTATAAATTTTCTAGCTTGTTACGAGACTAATTTCTTGATAAAATAGAAGTTATGACGAGATACAAAGCAACTATTTCCTATGATGGTTATACCTTTTCTGGTTTTCAGCGCCAGCCTCATGCGCGTAGCGTTCAGGAAGAAATTGAAAAAACCTTGACCAGGTTAAATAAAGGGCAAGCCATTACTGTTCACGGTGCTGGTAGGACAGATAGTGGGGTTCATGCTTTGGGACAGGTGATTCATTTTGACCTACCTTATCAGATGGATGAGGAGA
>JAWHFN010000062.1:0-8404 GCA_032565555.1 Streptococcus mitis
TATTGTTGATCGTATACCAGCAATTGTAGCAACATTATCTAAAGATCTACCTGATCAACTGGAAGATTTAGAAGATGGTTACCGTAAGCTTTTAGATGCTAATTATCATTTTTCTGAGACAGATATTGAAGCGCGTTTCCAACTGCTTTATGAAGCTCTCAAGAAAAATCATGAGAATATTGCGAAACTAGAATTGGATAATGCAGAGTACGAAAATACTCAAATCCAAGAAGAGATTAATGCACTTTATGATATCTTTACAAGAGAAATTGCGGCCCAGAAAGTGGTAGAAGGTTTAGTAGCAACACTTCCTACTTATCTTCAACACATGAAGGAAAATAATGCTTTATTGATAGAAGACATTGAGCGTTTGAGTAAAAACTATTTACTTTCTGAGTCAGATGCAAGTCATGTTCGTCGTTTACAGTCCGAATTAGAAAGCTTTGAGACTGCTATTGTTGAGGCAACTTCAAATCAAGATGAACCAACTCAAGCATATTCAATTCTTGAAGAAAATCTTGAATCTTTACAGGAAAATCTTAAAGAGATTGAAGATGAACAGATTTCAGTTAGTGAGCGTCTTGCACGAATTGAGAAAGATGATATCAATGCACGTCAAAAGGCAAATGTATATGTTAATCGTCTCCATACAATCAAGAGATATATGGAAAAACGGAACCTACCTGGTATTCCACAAACTTTCTTGAAGTTATTCTTTACAGCAAGTAATAATACGGAAGATCTAATGGCTGAATTAGAACAAAAATTGGTCAATATAGAGTCAGTTAACCGTGTTCTGGAAATTGCAACGAATGATATGGAAGCTTTAGAAACGGAAACTTATAATATTGTACAGTATGCAACCTTGACAGAGCAACTCTTGCAATATTCTAACCGCTATCGCTCATTTGATGAACGCATCCAAGAAGCATTTAACGAAGCTTTAGATATTTTTGAAAAAGAATTTGATTATCGCGCTTCATTTGACAAGATTTCTCAAGCATTGGAAGTGGCAGAGCCTGGTGTAACCAACCGCTTTGTTACCTCGTATGAGAAAACACGTGAAACGATTCGTTTTTAATAAAAGAAAAAGATTTGATTGTGTGAGAAGCAGAATCAAATCTTTTTTATTATTTGTCTATAAAATCTTGTATGATAAGATCTCAAGATAAAAAATTGGAGACAATTTAAAAAGCAAGTCAGAACCTATGTTTGGTCTATAAGGTTCAATAGCTTTCTAATCTCTCCAAAATTTTATTTGATTGGAATCGAAATCCCAATTAATTTTTCTGAGTAGAGGGTTTTGATATTGGCCTCATCAATAGAGTCCTTATCAATTTTACGTTTCAAGAAAAATTCTTGGATGGCTTCGATTTCAGTTTCTCGAATAGCACGGTGTTTATTTGAGATGAGGATTTCATAGTGAAGCGGAGCTTGGGTAAAAATAACATCTGTATTTCCAGCAGAATAGACCTCAACAAGGGTTGCATCTGTACTCTCTAGCTGGCTTTTTACAAGTTGCGAGTGTGAGTTTGTCGTATTGATAAGCTTCATAACATTTCCTCCGATTTTCTAATACTATTATAGCACTTTTTGAATAAAGTAGCTTGATTTAGTCAATCTTATGCTGTTTTTTCCAAGATTGAATGGCCCATTTATGGCTACCACGTTTGAGATTTTCAATAGCCTCATCAATAGGGAACCAGGCAATATGATTAAAGTCTTCTAGTGGTTTTTGAACTTCCTTGAAAGATGTCGCTTCATAGAGGTAGGCAGGATTGTAGTAGTAGGTATCACGGTGACGAGAGTAGAAATATTCGTCAGCTTGTCCGTAATAGACACCAATTTCAGCTGTGAATCCAAGCTCTTCAATCAATTCACGTTTTAGGGCTTCCTGATGATTTTCCCCTGCTTCAATTTCGCCACCTGGTAAGAACCAAGCACCATTAGGAGCTTGAACTAAAACTATTTGTTTTTGTTCAGCGTCAGGGATAACTGCATATACGCCATAACGAGCAACATAGTCAGTATTCGCTTTTTTTTCTCCGAAAGTTGGGTTTGCCATTGCATTTTCCTCATTATCTAGTATCTTTATTATTATCATAATGTACAAAGGGCAAGCTGTCAAGAAATTACAGTTATTTTAGTAAAAAAAGGAGCAGAAAATTTTCATTTTCTACTCCTTTTCTATAGGATTTATTTTTCTGTTTCAGAAGCTTTCACTTCAGCTTTTTTAGCAGATTTAATCTGAATCTTGCCCTTGCTGGTCATAACTGCCTTAAGGTCTTTTTCACTTGGATTTTCAAGGTAGTAGTCAGTGATTGCGTCCTCAATATAGTCTTGAATAGTACGACGAAGTGGGCGTGCTCCCATTTTTGGATCATAACCGAGGTCAACTAATTTTTCCTTGACCTTTTCAGTTACATCTAAATGAATATTGTTCCTAGAAAGGCGTTTGTTAACGTCTGCTAGCATAAGCTCGACAATCTGAAGGAGGTTATCTTTGCTGAGAGCCTTAAATTCGATAATACCATCAAAACGGTTCATAAACTCTGGGCTAAAGAAGTTACCGAGTTCACCGAGAACAGAGTTGGTACGTCCTTCGCGAGCAGCCCCAAATCCAACGCTGGCTTCTGCCATACCTGTACCTGCATTTGAAGTCATGATGATGATGGCATCCTTGAAGCTAACGGTACGTCCTTGTCCATCTGTCAAACGACCATCGTCCAAGACCTGGAGGAACATGTGCATAACATCTGGATGGGCTTTCTCTACTTCATCCAAGAGAATAAGAGAATAGGGATTACGACGGATTTTTTCAGTTAATTGTCCAGCCTCATCGTAGCCAACATAACCTGGAGGGGCGCCGACCAACTTAGCTACGCTGTGTTTTTCCATGTATTCGCTCATGTCAAAGCGAATCATGCTATCAGCAGAACCAAAGAGTTCGATAGCTAATTGTTTGGAAAGTTCTGTCTTACCGACCCCAGTTGGTCCGACGAAGAGGAAGCTTCCGATTGGGCGGTTAGGCGTACCGAGACCGACACGATTACGGCGAATAGCCTTGGCAATCTTATCGACAGCATCATCTTGTCCAATAACATGAGACTTGAGATCTTCGGCTAGATGGATGAGTTGAGATTGTTCTTTCTCTTTCAAATCGCCAACAGGGATGTTGGTTTTCTGCTCGATAATGTGCTCAATGGTTTTCTCACTGATGATAGGAGTATCCTGGTCCGTAACCTTTTTCTTTTGCATTTCCTTATACTTGGCAATCTGATCGCGGAAGTAGGCGGCCTTCTCAAAATCTTCCTCTCGTGTAGCTTGAGATTTAAGATTTTCAGCCTCAATCAAGCGCTGATCGATTACTTTAGGATCCACAAAATTCAAGGTCAAGTTCATTTTAGAACCAGCTTCATCTAGGAGGTCAATGGCCTTGTCAGGCAAGAAGCGATCTTGGATGTAGCGATTGGAAAGAGTTGTAGCTGCTTCAATTGCAGCATCGGTATACTGAACGTGGTGGTAGTCTTCGTATTTCTTTTGAATGCCTTTGAGGATAGTGATTGTTTCTTCCACTGTTGGTTCATCGACCTTAACAGGTTGCATACGACGCTCGAGAGCAGCATCCTTTTCAATGATACGGTATTCATTGAGGGTAGTAGCACCGACTAGTTGCAGTTCTCCACGAGCAAGGGCTGGCTTGAGGATATTTCCTGCATCCATGTTGCCATCGCCCGCAGAACCAGCACCGACAATTTCATGGATTTCATCGATAAAGAGAATAATGTCTTCACGTTTGCGAATTTCTTCCATGAGTTTTTGCATGCGTTCTTCAAATTGTCCTCGGATACCCGTTCCTTGAACCAAGCTAACCACATCCAGACGGATGACTTGTTTACCTTGGAGTTTATGTGGAACATCGCCATCAACAATTTTCTGAGCTAGACCTTCGACAACGGCCGTTTTTCCGACACCAGGTTCACCGATAAGAACAGGATTATTCTTGGTTCTACGATTGAGAATCTCGATGACACGAATAATCTCATCGTCGCGCCCAATAACGGGGTCGATATCACCACGACGAGCAATCTCAGTTACATTGATACCAAATTCTTCCAGCAGGCCTTTTTCTTGGCTTGGAGGCGGAGTTTGAGCAGATCCACGATTTTGGGAACCATAACCACCGTTTCCACCGTAACCTCCACCTGATTGGGTTGGGGGGGTAGGAGGAGTGTTGTTAGAATGTCTGAAATTGTTTAGGTCGTTGAAGAAATCACCAAAGGGATCGAAATCACGATTGTTCAAATCTGTCATGCCTTTAAAGAGACTGTTGTTAGGGTCTGTTTTGATAATCTTGTAGCAGTTTTGACAGAGGTCAATTTGTTTTTGTTTTCCATTGAGATTGGTGTAAAGATGAATTGTTGAGTCGTTAATTTTACAGTTTTGACAAAGCATACATCTACCTCATTTCTTTCTTTAGCCTGACCTGTTCAAAGGTCAAAAATAGTCAAATTTCTATACTCTCATTATAACAGGATTGGGGTGTAAAGCAAGTAAAAAGATTGCAGCTTTGAGAAGTTGTTACAATGAAAATTTTTGAGATTTTAGGGAATAAAAAAATCCTATTTGTGAGACAAAAAGGATTTTGGTTAGACATGCAGGGTGTAATCCCAGCTTGTTTTGTATTAGTAAAGGAGTTCGTAAATCTCCATTGCAATCAAGTCAATGCTGTCAAACGTATAAGTTTCGCGAGCTTCGACATCACGAAGGGTAAAGATTGAGCCGTTTTCTTCGTCGTGGCTGTATGCAACTTCTGCAACAACAACTCCTTCGCGTTCAAAATTACGTTTTAAATTTCCGCCGTCTTTTGCCATTGCTTCAAGGCGGTTGATGATTCTAACCAAATGTGATTCCATTTTGATTCTCCTTCATTTCTTATCGTTACTATTTTACCATAAAGGAGGCCAACTTGACTAGAAAAAACTAAGATTTCTCGCTAATTCTACCAGCTTAAAGTTTTTTTGAATAAATCAAATAAAAAGTTTGAATTTTAATTCAATACATGTTATAATCATACAGTATTCTATTTTAGAAAGCAGTGTGACTATGAATTTTTCTTTTTTACCTAAGTATTTACCTTATTTTAACTATGGGGCTGTTGTGACGGTTCTCATTTCTATCTGTGTTGTCTTTTTGGGAACTATTTTGGGTGTTGTCTTGGCTTTTGGGCAACGTTCAAAGTTTAAACCGCTTGTTTGGCTCGCCAACTTGTACGTTTGGATTTTCCGTGGGACACCGATGATGGTTCAGATTATGATTGCCTTTGCTCTTATGCACATCAATGCTCCGACTATTCAGGTTGGAATTTTGGGTGTTGACCTTTCTCGTCTGATTCCAGGGATTTTGATTATTTCTATGAACAGTGGTGCTTATGTTTCTGAGACTGTTCGTGCTGGGATTAATGCGGTTCCAAAAGGTCAGCTAGAAGCAGCTTATTCGCTAGGGATTCGTCCTAAAAACGCTATGAGATATGTGATTTTGCCACAAGCAATCAAAAATATTTTGCCAGCATTGGGGAACGAATTTATTACCATTATCAAGGACAGCTCCCTCTTATCAGCTATTGGGGTCATGGAATTGTGGAATGGGGCTACAACAGTTTCTACAACAACCTATCTACCTCTGACTCCACTTTTATTTGCAGCCTTTTACTACTTGATTATGACTTCTATTTTGACAGTGGCTTTGAAAGCTTTTGAAAAACGTATGGGACAAGGAGATAAGAAATAATGACAGAAACCTTGATAAAAATTGAAAATTTACATAAATCATTTGGAAAGAATGAAGTATTGAAGGGCATCAACCTCGAGATTAAAAGAGGAGAAGTTGTCGTTATCATCGGTCCTTCGGGGAGCGGGAAATCTACCTTGCTTCGCTCTATGAATTTGTTGGAAGAAGCAACTAAAGGGAATGTTATCTTTGAGGGAGTCGATATTACGGACAAGAATAATGATCTGTTTGCCATGCGTGAGAAGATGGGCATGGTTTTCCAACAATTCAATCTCTTTCCTAATATGACTGTGATGGAAAATATCACCTTGTCTCCTATCAAGACCAAAGGTGAAAGTAAGGAAGTTGCTGAGAAGAGAGCTCAGGAACTTTTGGAAAAAGTTGGTTTACCAGATAAGGCAATTGCTTATCCACAGAGTTTGTCAGGTGGGCAGCAACAGCGGATTGCCATTGCGCGTGGTTTGGCCATGGAACCTGATGTTTTGCTCTTTGACGAGCCAACTTCAGCCCTGGACCCTGAAATGGTAGGTGAGGTGTTGGCTGTTATGCAAGACCTTGCCAAGTCAGGAATGACTATGGTTATCGTAACACATGAGATGGGATTTGCGCGTGAGGTGGCAGACCGTGTTATCTTTATGGCAGACGGTGTGGTTGTTGAAGATGGGACACCTGAGCAGATTTTTGAACAAACCCAAGAACAACGAACTAAAGACTTCTTGAGTAAGGTTTTATAATCTATTTTAAAATTTCAAGACAAGATTAGTGAAAAGCTCGACCCGAGCTTTTTCTTATAGTTTGAAACTATAGGATTGCCTAGGAAAGAAGTGTTAGAGGGTGCTGGCAGTTTTTGGTATAATGGAAGATATTTGAAAGAAAAGAGAAGTGATATGACACAGATTATTGATGGGAAAGCTTTAGCGGCCAAATTGCAGGGGCAGTTGGCTGAAAAGACTGAAAAATTAAAGGAAGAAACAGGTCTAGTACCTGGTTTGGTAGTGATTTTGGTTGGGGACAATCCAGCCAGCCAAGTCTACGTTCGCAACAAGGAGAGGTCAGCTCTTGCGGCTGGTTTCCGTAGCGAAGTAGTGCGAGTTCCAGAGACCATTACTCAAGAGGAATTGTTAGACCTGATTGCTAAATATAATCAGGATCCAGCTTGGCATGGGATTTTGGTCCAGTTGCCATTACCAAAACACATTGATGAAGAGGCGGTTCTATTGGCTATTGACCCAGAAAAAGATGTGGATGGTTTCCATCCTCTAAATATGGGACGCCTTTGGTCTGGACATCCAGTCATGATTCCATCAACACCTGCAGGAATTATGGAAATGTTTCATGAATATGGGATTGAATTAGAAGGTAAAAATGCGGTTGTCATCGGTCGTTCCAATATCGTTGGAAAACCCATGGCTCAGCTTCTTTTGGCCAAGAATGCAACAGTGACCTTGACTCACTCACGTACCCATAATCTTGCCAAGGTGGCTGCTAAAGCAGATATTCTGGTGGTCGCAATCGGTCGTGCTAAGTTTGTGACTCCTGACTTTGTCAAACCAGGTGCGGTAGTCATTGATGTTGGGATGAACCGCGATGAAAATGGTAAGCTCTGTGGGGATGTGGATTATGAGGCAGTTGCCCCACTTGCTAGCCATATTACGCCAGTCCCTGGAGGTGTCGGTCCTATGACCATTACTATGCTGATGGAGCAAACTTATCAAGCAGCACTCCGGACATTGGATAGAAAATAAGAGAAAAATCGCTGAAGAGAGTGTATTTTCTATAGCTATATCTAAAATGGTAGAAATGAATATTAAATTTTAGATATAAGATTACAAAAGGAGGTCTGCGCCTCCTTTTTGTTGTATAATAAATGCGAGAGGAAAAAAGATGAAAGTGATTGATCAAGCCTTACTAGAAAAAGTCATTATTGAACGTTCTTGTACAAGTCATAAAGGAGACTACGGTCGTCTGCTGTTGCTTGGTGGGACTTATCCTTATGGTGGTGCTATCATCATGGCTGCTTTGGCAGCTGTTAAAAGTGGAGCTGGTTTGGTGACTGTTGGAACAGATAGGGAAAATATCCCAGCTTTGCACAGTCATTTACCTGAGGCTATGGCCTTTACTCTTCAAGACCAGCAATTGTTAAAAGAGCAGTTGGAGAAGGCAGAAGTTGTTTTGCTGGGGCCTGGTTTACGAGACGATGCTTTTGGAGAAGATCTAGTCAAACAGGTCTTTGCTGGCTTAAAACAGAATCAGATTTTGATTGTAGACGGAGGTGCTTTGACCATTATTGCTAGAACAAGTTTGTCATTTCCGTTTAACCAGCTTATCCTAACTCCTCACCAAAAAGAATGGGAAAAATTATCTGGAATTACGATTGAAAAGCAAAAGGAAGATGCAACGGCTAGTGCCCTGACTTCCTTCCCTCAAGGAACAATTTTGGTAGAGAAAGGTCCAGCTACTCGTATTTGGCAAGCTGGCCAATCTGATTATTACCAGTTACAGGTTGGCGGTCCCTATCAGGCGACTGGGGGAATGGGAGATACTCTTGCTGGAATGATTGCAGGATTTGCAGGCCAATTCCGACAGACCAGTCTCTACGAACGTGTGACAGTAG